>DATHJK010000533.1:0-2514 GCA_035316225.1 Pyrinomonadaceae bacterium | reverse complement strand
TCACCCATCAGTGACCGGTCGTCGCGCGCAATCATTGCGAGGATTATCTGTTCGCTCACGCCGCTGTGCTTGAGTTCTATTAGACGATCCGGTGAAAGATCGAATTGCGCAGGTCGCGTGCGAATGATTGCGATGATTGTTCGCTCACGGAATCCCGCACGCACAAGTTTTATCACGGAAGCGTTTGTGAGCGGCGCTTCCGAGTTTTGCGACTGAGCGCTTCCAGCCAATGGAAGAAACAGACAGAACAACAGGATGAGAAGTAAAGATTTGAAATGACGAATTGATGGTGCGGTTAGTTGTATGGGGGAAAGCGCAGCTTGGTCGAATTTTTGTGAAAACATAGCAGGATAAATAAAGGGTGAAAGAACGCCTGATTTCATTAAACGCTTCAGTTTCCATGCGTCGCCCGCGCTACGGCGCGACTGCGCGTCTCCGCATGCTCGCTCTGACCGTAGCGTGCGCTGATTCGGTTCACGTAGTTGCGAGTTTCACGGTAAGGAGGAACGCGCCCGCCGTACCTGTAAACAGCGCCCTCGCCCGCGTTGTAGCTTGCGAGCGCCAAGTCAACTCGATTATTGAAGCTCATTAAAAGCTGCTTCAAATAGCGCGTTCCGCCAGCGATATTCTGCGCGGCATCGAACGGGCGGCGCACGCCGAATCGCGCGCTCGTGCCCGGCATCAACTGCATCAGACCACGCGCGCCCTTCGGGCTTAATGCATGAACATTGAAATGAGACTCCTGCTCCATAACGCAGAAGATAAGATACGGGTCAACGCCGTAGCGCGCGCCAGATTCGCGTATCAACCCGTCAATGTGCCCGTTGCCCGTGCTCCAACCTCTTGCTCCAGATGCATGAGTTCCGTTGGCAGCAGCCGAAATATCTGACTCTCGTTCTATCCTCTCTATTCTCGCGCTCTCTATGAAGATCGAGAGCGAGCCGCGCCTGTACCAGACTCCATCGGAAGCTTCCCTGACCTCATCCGCTTCCACGCGCGCACCGCCAACCAGGTATATCCACGCGCTTTCAGAAGCACTGCTTCCTGAATCGTCAACGCTTACAACTCTAGCCACCTGCTGATCATGAGAAGAACGCTGCGGGCTATTGCTATCAACCGAGCGCACGCGCGAGCGGTCAATCAAGTGTGTTACGCTGCCCTGCCTGTACCAGATGCCCTGAGCCTCTTCCCATGCATCATCAACTTCGAGCGTAGTCCCATCCGTGAGCTTCAACAGTTTGCGCGCATTCTGCTGCTCGCCGTTTGTAGGGGAAGATTGATTGACAGCCGCGTTATTCGCCATCGCTTGCGCATTAACATTCCGCAACGCCATACCGAAGATAATCATGCAGAAAATTATTGCGCAGGATGTTTTAGCGTGGCGTGTCATTGATAGTTACTCTTCCCTGAAAATGTTCTCGTTCGGCTAAGTCCAGGTCAGTACCGCCTGCGGTAGCAGTGCGGGTGAGAGAAGGGATGAGGGATGAGGGCGAAGGGATGAATAAGAATGTAGTGAACAGGTCAACATGCAATTGACTCAACCCATTTCATCCCTCATCCCTCATCCTTCATCCCTTCTCTCAGGCGGTACTGACTTCATAACTCCAACGGCTCCGTTTGTAGTTGAAGCTCGCCCGTCGTCCTGGTCAGTTCGCCTGTTGTCCTTCTCTCGTTTGCGAAACTGTGCGAAGCGCCGAAGTAGTTGCGCCACGCTATGTCTATGAACTTCGGAGTAATCTCCGGCGACTGTCCCTCGAAAACGCAGACATCCGTGATGCGATCTAAAATGTCGCGCGGCTCGCAGCCCTTCATCTGCCGCTTCTCTATCATGTAGTTGTTCAGAAGATGATCAATCGCACGCTGGTCGAATTTGAGACCGCGCGTGTAAGCGGCGCGCTTGAAAATCTCTACGTAGGCGGCGGGCGTGGGCGGCTCTACGCGAGCGCGATAGCCCATCCTTCTCAAGAAGGCTTCGTCCGCCAAGTCTGATTCGGAAAGGTTTGTCGAGAAGACCACTAGCTGCTCGAAAGGAACCTCTATTTTCTTGCCCGTGTTGAGCGACAGGTAGTCAACGCGCCTTTCGAGCGGAACTATCCAGCGGTTCAGCAAGTCCGTTGGCGAAACTCTTTGCCGACCGAAATCGTCAATGACCAGAGTGCCGCCGTTCGACTTCATCTGGAACGGCGCTTCGTAAAACCTTGAAGCGCTGCTCCACATCAGGTCTGTGTTTTCCAGCGTCAACTCGCCGCCGACCACGACCATAGGACGCTCGATTAACACCCAGCGCCTGTCATATTCCGCAGGCGTCATCTCTTCAGAAACTTTTCGATGATTATGAGTGTCGAAGACACGTATGACCTGCCCGTCAACTTCCACCGCGTAAGGAATCCAGATCGCGCCGGGCAGCGCTCCGTTGATGCGCTCGGCAACCGCCGTCTTCCCTGTTCCGGCAAGACCTGTGAGAAAGAGCGAGCGGCGCGAGTTGATAACGCAGCCCAGGGTTTGCAGCAGAGA
>DATHJK010000532.1:0-4062 GCA_035316225.1 Pyrinomonadaceae bacterium | reverse complement strand
AACCGCGTCCATCACTATAGAGCCGATGCCGATTAGCGAGCCGCGCTCAACATAGCAGCCATGCAGAGTCACATTATGTCCAACCGTCACTTCATCCTCTAAGATGGTCGCGTGCGTGCCAGTAGTGACGTGAATCACAGTACCGTCCTGAATGTTCGTGCGATTGCCTATGCGAATGTGGTAACAGTCGCCGCGAATTACGGCGTTGAACCAGACGGATGACTCTTCGCCTATGTGTACGTCGCCTATGACCTGCGCGCTCTCTTCTATAAAAGCTGTGGGATGAATCTGCGGGTGCGTGCCGCGAAAGGGTCTAATCATAATGAAGACTTTGCTGGCTCGAACTATTTTCTGCGAGCCGCTACCGTATGAAAGTGAAGACGGTAACATGGCGCGCAACGCAGTAGCAAGAGGCACAATCTTTGTTGACAGGATTCGAGTTTGCGTGAGAGAGTGAGCGCCGCATGAAGAGGTCAAAACTGAAACAATTTGCCGGTGCAACCCTTTGCGCCGCTCTTCTACTTTCAGGCTGCGCAGGCTCGCTCTACAAGGTCAAGCCTGTGGTGAGCGCGCCCATGACCGCCGCAACCGGGACGGCACGCGCCGGCAACATAGAGCTTCGCGCCGCGCCACTGCTGACCGACGCGGAGAGCCAGGAATTGTTTGAAGCCAACCTGCCGCTTGCCGGACTGTTGCCCGTGCGCATAGAGATGACGAACGAAAGCAATGCTTCCCTCCCGCTCAACAAACTTCGTTTCCGCCTGCACGATGCCGAAGGCAATGAATGGAAGCTACTCTCTCCCAAACAGGTCGTCTCGCGCATACTCAAAGCAAACGACGTAACGCTCTACAACCCGAACTCTCGCCGTGAGTTCACTGAAAAGCTGAGCCAGCACGCCTTCGACATCAAGAATCCGCTCAATGCGTCAGAACGTCGTCAGGGACTTCTTTTCTTTCAAACTCCAAAGAGATCGCTCGTTGAAAGCCCTGGCGGACTGGTGCTCACTATTGAAGGCTTAACTCAGCCTCTTGCTATTCGTCTGAATTAATTGGCACCCGGCCCATTATCATAGGTCCAGGAATTAAATTTCGTTACACGGAATTACAAAGCGGGCTATCGTGTGCAATACAGTAATATCAAGTTGCAATAAAAAAAGAGGATGTGCGGTCATAGAGGTCAGTACCGCCTGTGGTACTGACCTCTCTTTCTATTGCAACTTGATAAAAGTTCTCACTTTCAAGTATTCACATCAAAAAGCTCGCGGTTAATCTCTGCTATCTTCTCAGGCGGTACTTTCGGCGTGCGGTCATAGATGAGAAGGCCATTCAGTTCTTGCTCTATGTCTGTCAGTTGCGTGTAGCAGAAGCCTGCAAGGAATTTCAGTGATGCTATTCCTTCCATCAAATCACGGTATTTCCTCAGAAGCTCTTCGTGCGTGTTGATGGAGATGTAGAAGCGATAGAGCATATCGCGCTCGTCGGGCGGCGTGTCGGGCGGAATCATCAGGAAGCCGCCAACCTCCGTGAGCATGATGGGCTGACCGCGATAACGCGAACCTAAAACGAAGAGCGGCTTGTTGCCTATCCAGACATGCGAGGGCAGCGCTCCTCCCGTCAAAGTATCTTGGTAGCGTTTGCGCAAGAGTCCTGCCGTCGGCGTGTAGTCGTGTATGGCGCAGATGTCAGTGATGTCCGTGTGCTCCCAGCCGTCGTTGTCAATGACGGGTCGGCGTTGGTCAATCTGTCTTGTCATTGCGACCATGCGCTCTATGAAAGCGTACTGGCCGGGATGCTCCCGCCCTAAACGCGGGAAACCCATGCTTTCGTTCACTGGAACCCACGCTATGATGCACGGCTGGTTGTAGTCGCGCATAATCGCGCGCTTCCACTCAGCAGCCAATCTCTCCTCTGCCTGCGAAGACCACTGGCGCGCATTAGGCATCTCGCCCCAGACTAGAAGCCCAAGACGGTCGCACCAGTAGAGCCAGCGCGGGTCTTCTATCTTCTGGTGCTTGCGCGAGCCGTTGAAGCCGAATTTTTTGGTCATCTCTACATCCAGACGCAAAGCTTCGTCTGACGGCGCGGCCAGATAGCTTTCGGGCCAGTAGCCCTGATCCAGCACCATCGCCAGATAGATGGGCTTGCCGTTAAGCCACACGCGCCCCTTTCGCAACTCTACGTCGCGCAGGCCAGCGTAAGATTCAATCTCGTCCAGAAGCTCTTCGCCCTCATAAAGTCGCATGCGTAAAGTGTAGAGATGGGGCGAGCTGGGCGACCAGAGTTTCGCGTCCGTGATGTTGAGCGTCAGATTGGCGGTCGCGGCGTTTGTCTCCTCTTCAGTATGTGCGACAACGTGGTCGCCATCGAGTGCTTCAACCTCAATACGCCACGGCGCAGATGGCGCGTGAAGCAGCACCAGAATCTTCACCTGCTCGCGCGAAGCTAATGGCGTGATTCTTATCTCGTCAATGCGAACTCCCACTCGCCGTTTAGATTCAACCATTCGGAGCGGACAAACTGCGGGCGCGGGTATTCTGGGCGGGGAATGCCGGAAGGTTTCATCACTGGAATTTCAGAGAGTTAATATTCTGCTTTGATCGAAAATCTTCGTTCGATGCTCAACTTCAAACTAAATAGCTATCAAATCTCGCTTGCGCCATTGCTTGCTTCCGTCAAATAAATTGTAGGACTAATCCCCGTCGCCTCTTCGTAACGCCTGCTTACAGCTTTCTTGAACTCATCAAGCGATTCACGCGCGACCAGATTAACTGTGCAACCACCGAAGCCGCCGCCCGTCATGCGAGCGCCGAGGACGCTTTCGATACCAGAAGCAATCTCCACCAGCAAATCAAGCTCAGCGCAACTCACCTCGTAATCATCACGCAGAGATTCATGCGATAGAAACATCAGACGACCCATCTCTTCCATGTCGCCTGAGCGCAAAGCTTCGGCAGCAGCCAGCGTTCGCTCGTTTTCGGTGATTACATGACTACAGCGACGCCTGATAGTTTCAGGCAAAAATGGTTCGTACTTTTCAAACTCCGCTAGGCTAACATCTCTAAGCGCACGTATGCCCGGCAGGAAACGGCTTAGAAGCTCCACGCCCTTTTCGCATTCGGCGCGTCTTTTGTTGTATGCGGAAAACGCAAGCTCATGCTTAACATGCGAATCACAGGCGACGAAAACAGTTTTCGATGTCATGAGGGGAATCTGCGTTGTTTCCATAGACCGGCAGTCTATTAGAAGCGCGTGCCCTTGTTGGGCCAGCACGGAGACAAGCTGATCCATGATGCCGACTCTTGCTCCGACGTAAGTATGCTCTGCGAACTGAGATGCGAGCGCCAGAAGTTTTCTATCAATCTCCGGATTCGACAACGAGAGCAGAGCGAAGCCTACGGATATTTCAAGCGCGGCGGAGGACGAAAGCCCAGCGCCGAGCGGCACGTCAGAAAGAAGCGACAGGTCTGCGCCGCGCAGACTTGCTCCGCGCGCCTGCAACTCGCGCGCTACACCTTCGACGTAATCTAGCCAGAGATTGCGAAGTCCCCTCCCTTCCTCGTCAAGATCGAATTCCGCGCTCTCTCGAAAGTTCAGAGAATGAACACGGACGAGAGAATCCATGCGCGCCGCTCCCGCCACGACCGTTGCCAGGTCAATCGCCATCGGCAGAACAAAGCCGTCGTTGTAATCCGTGTGTTCACCAATGAGGTTAATGCGGCCCGGCGCGCGAAACAGTCGCGCCTCGCGCCCGTAAAGTTTTCTGAAGGACGCGCGCAAAATTTCAACGTCAATCAACGCCTTTCCTTCAACCTCCCTTTTCAACGGGCGTCACCTTCGAGCGCAACTCCGCCGCCTTCTCTTCCGCCAGCGTGTCGTTTATGAACATCCCTGCGCCGGTTTCGCTCCCCGCAAGATATTTCAATTTAGAGCCTATCCCAAAACTAGCGAGTGCGTAATTGAACCTGTATGTTTTGTTTGGATGGAACAAAACAATGGCTCGCAAACGCACTCTTCAAACAATATGGCATATCCCCGACGATTTGTGGAAGAAGATCAAACCAC
>DATHJK010000531.1:0-5066 GCA_035316225.1 Pyrinomonadaceae bacterium | reverse complement strand
CTTCAAGAGTTCGAGTCTCTACGGGAGCGTCCACCTTCTCGCCGGACATCTCGCGCAACTTTTCGGGCGTAATCTCGCCACGCTGCTCAAGGCGCACGACATCGAACGGATAGTCCGACTCGCTCATAAACAGCAGCCCTTCGATCATCTGCCGCATCTCTGAGATCAATTGCTCGTCAGTCTTCATTCGTACATCTTAAAACAGAGCGGGGATACTCATGATGAGAGCATCCCCGCTTTGCTTTTCACCTTTCCTTAACGTTTACGGCTGGTTGTCAACCTGCGCCTCTATGACGCTCTGTATGGCAACGGGCACGTTCGAGAAGAAATCGTACCCTGTGAGTTGTTCCACCTGGTCAACGCTGACGCGGTAGTTGTGCCAGTCATCGTTACGTATGCCCTGCTGGTTCGGCATGATGATCGCTATGACGCGCGTCGAAGTGGTCACGCGCGAAACATCGTCGCCGCTCGCAGCCGGAAGTACCATGATGACCTTCCACGTGTAAGCAGGCACGGTCACGTGGCCGTTCGCCACCGTAACCGTTACACCGCCGTTCGAGCCTGTGCCGCCCATGCCTGTGCCGCCCGCTATGATGTAAAGCTCGTTACCCTGCCCGACGAGCGTGCGGCTGTAGCTTTCCAGAACTTCCCACGGCCCCTGATTATTGTCTGGAGCTTGCGGCATCATGTTCGTCATGAAGAAGGTCGCGGAGTTGTCCGGTATACTGCTTGTACGGTCTGCGGATGGGCAGTGGTGACCTCTGTCGAAGCCTGAGCCTGAGTAGTCCGTAGACTGCACCTGATACCAGCCTGCGGGCAATGACGGGTCATTGCGGAAATCGTCCTGACGCGGAGCGCTGCCGAGCCATGAAGTATCCAGATGCCAGCTAACCCAGTTCGGAATGCCCCGGTCGCGGTTGTATCCGACTACGTACTGCGCCTTCGGCAGCAGGTAGTTGAGCGGCAGGTTTACATCCGCCTGCGCGCAACTCGGATTACCCATCACCATATGCTCTCCGTCGCTCGGGCACTGGCCTGAGCCGCTGCCGCTTTGCGTGATGGTGACGGTCTGTCCGGCGATTGTGATAGTGCCCGCGCGAGCCGTGTCGCCGTTGGCAGCCACAGAGAAGTTGACCGCACCGTTGCCGTCGCCCGCAGCGCCTGCGCTTATAGTTATCCAGTTATCGTTGCTCACAGCAGTCCAAGCGCACCCGTTCAAAGTAGTGACGTTGACTGTGCCCGTGCCGCCGTCACTGCTGAAGTTGGCAGAGGTTTTGTCTAAAGTGAAAGTGCAAGTGTAGGGGCCAGCGTCCTGCGTGATTGTGACAATCTGGCCCTGTATGTTGACCGTTGTCGAGCGCTGTGAATTCGTATTGTTGGGGCTTACGGAAAAGGCTATGTTTGCGTTGCCCTGGCCGCTTACATCGCCCAGCTTGAGCCATGTGGGGTCTCCAACCTGTGCCGTCCAAGCGCAGCCATTCTGAGTAGTCAGGACAAGATTGCCAGACCCGCCTGCCATGCCGTAGTTTGCGCTCGTGGGCGTGACAGAGTATGTGCATGGCTGCTGACCAACTAGCGTTGCTACGAAGTTCACGACAGCATTGGCGCTCAGGTTATTGATTGTCTGAGACGCAGGGCTAAACGAATAGTTATTAAGCGTCGGCGTCACAGTGTAGTTGCCGCCCGCCAGCAGACCATTGAACGAGTAGTTGCCGTTAGAGTCCGTGAGAACGGTTGCGGGCGACGGCACGCCTGTCAGTGTCACGCTAACGTTCTGTAGGTTTCCGCCCCCGCTCAGGTCTACGTGGCCGCTTATGTTGTAAATCGCCGTAGTCGTCTGGCTGCCTGTGGCCGGTTGCGTTGTTAGATAAAGAGAGGTGGAGGCAGCGCCGTTATATTCAAAGATAGCGAAATAGTATGTGGTGTTAGGTGCTAGGTTGGCGACGCCCGTGCTCGCGCCGTTGCCCGAATAGACTACGTATTCGCCGGGGCCTACCTGCGAGCCTACGCCGAAGGATGCGTTGGGTTTGTAGAAAGTTCCATCCGTGGGGCTGCTCGTTACAGGCGAGCCTTGTCTTGCAACTACAAGGCGGCTCGCGCCGTTACCGGGCGTCCAGTTTACGGTCATAGAGTTTTTGCCGACCGCGCTGAACGTGATGTTAGAAGCCTGTGTGGTCGGCCTTGAGATGGTTCGCAGCGAATTGATGTAAGCGGTGTTGTTTGCGTTATTGCCCGCGCCAAAAGTCAGCCCCGTTGCAGCGCCCGTCGCATCCGTTCCGTCAAAGTCCGCAAGGCTCTGCGTGCTGTTGTTAGCATAAACGAACTGACCAGTACCTGATGTGCCGGTCGCCCTGAGTTTAGGGTTGGGAGCAGCAGTGAATTGCGCTCCTGCCGTGCCGCCCGCGAGCGCGTGTATGCTGCCCGTGACGCCCGCTGCACCGCTCCCGGCAGCTTTAATCATCACCATTTCGGTCGTGGCTATGTCGAACGTGCCGCCAGCGTTGGAAAAGTAAGTGGTGTTCTGAAGCCCCACGTCCAGATTGAAGTCTCCGCCTCCGACTGTCGTGTCCGCAGCAGAGTTGTTATTTCTGAGGACGATGATTGTGCCCGCAGGCAGGCTGCTCCACAGAGTATCGTTGGAGAACTGGTACTTGCCTCCGCCATCGTTAGCCATGTTGGTGGAAAAATCTTTTAAGATCATTCCGCGCATGTCCAGATTGTTCTGTATAACCAGAAGCTCAACGATGTCGGCAGTCGTGCCTGAATTCTGGTATTTATTAATTACTACGCTCTGGGCCGAGACGCTGGCGCTGAACAGAAGGGCACACACGACTACTGTAAGGGTGAATACAAAATTTCTCATCCAATCTCCAAGGGTGAAAAGCTAATCCGTACCAAGCACCTTCACACGGCGACACAAAACCAGCGCCCCAGGGTCTTGTGAAGATGCTTTTTACGTGAGTTAATTATTCGTGCGGGGGTGAACTAAAAAGCGTTGCAGTATACATTCCCGGAGGTCACAAACGCAAACTTTCAACGGGTTATTTCTGATGATTCTCGAAAGTTACCAGTTGCCTACGGCAGTAGAATTGAATGCGCTTTTCGCTTGCTTTGGGTCAACTGAATCGTGATTAACCGGTAGCAGGTCAATAAGAGAATTAAGGCCAATGCTTTTCTGCTCTTTAGATTTCAACTTGAACCACTGCCGATTAACTGCGGCCTCTACAAATTCCGCCCGCGCTCTGATACTATGGCGGGGCATTTACGGCATTCCACGGGCATCGCAATCAATAAAATAGCCAGGGTTTCGTTAATTCATAAAGTTTAGGAGAATTGACTCATGGGCCAAGAGTTGAGAATGGAGCGGGAACTGTCCCTTGACTTCCTGCGCGTGTGCGAGGCTGCGGCAATTGCAGCGGCGCGCACTATGGGGCAGGGAGACCGCAAGTATTCGGATCACGTCGCGGTCGAGGCCATGCGCGAGGTTATGGACACAGTGCCCATGAAAGGGCGCATTGTCATAGGCGAGGGCGAGCGCGACGAAGCGCCCATGCTCTACATAGGCGAGGAATTAGGCTCAGGCTTCAGGTCAGCCGAAGACGGCCAGGTTTACCCGGAGGTTGACATAGCTGTTGACCCTCTTGAAGGGACTAATCTCTGCGCTCTTGGCGCGAACAACGCCATCGCCGTGCTGGCGGCTGCGGAGCGCAACGGCCTGCTGAACGCGCCGGACATCTACATGGATAAGATAGTCGTTGGCCCATCATCGCGCGGCGTCATTGATATTGACGCGCCCGTGCGCGACAACCTTAAAAACATAGCCCGCCGTCTGGGGCGTGATATAGAAGATTTGACCGTTATCGTGCTTGAACGCTCGCGCCACAAGAAACTGATAGCGGACGTGCGCGAATCCGGCGCTCGCATCCGCCTCATATCGGACGGCGATCTTTCGGCGGGCATCTCTGCGGCGGTCGCGGGCACGAACATACACGCGCTGATGGGAATCGGCGGCGCGCCCGAGGGAGTGATAACTGCCGCTGCTATGAAATGCCTGAACGGCGAGATTCAGGCGCGACTTGTTTACGATGCCGACCGGCTCGGCGTTGACCAAGATAAACTTCCGTCGCAAGAAGAGGTTTTAGCCAGGCTGCACTCAATGGGCATCAACGACCCGAACAAGGTTTACGACACAGACGACCTTGCGCCTGGCAAAAAGATAATATTCGCCGCGACCGGCGTCACAGACGGAGCGCTTCTAAAAGGCGTCCGCTTCTTCGGCGCGGGCAAACGCACGCACTCACTAGTGATGACGACCGAATCCAAGCACATACGCTTCGTTGACACGGTTCACGTAGAGGGCGGGCCGGATCAAGTCATACGGTTTTAGGGATGAAAAAGCAGTGATGAATGCAAAGTGCAGAGTGATGAATAAAAAGCTGTTCTCTCTTTAATTCATCACTCATCATTCTGCACTCTGCATTTCTTCCTCTTCCCTTATTATGTTTTCTCTTTCAGACCAGTACGTTCCGCAATGTGTGCCGCGCGAGATGGCGCGTGGCAAGGCTCTGATTGTATGGGGCGCAATCGCAGCCGCCTGTCTATTTCTGCTTGCGCTGGTGATCCTCGCGCCCGTTGCTCTAGCACGCAATCATTCGTTGCTGGCTTTCTCTATCTATCAGGGGTTTCACTACGTCTGCCACCAGATTCCAGAGCGCTCTTTTTACGTTGCCGGACACCCGCTGGCTGTGTGCGCTCGATGCACCGGAATTTACGCGGGGTTGGCGGCGGGAGTAATCGTTTATCCGCTTGTGCGATCAATCAGGAAGGTGGAGACGCCGCGCCGCCTGTGGCTGCTGCTCGCGCTCGTGCCCATGACGGTCGATTTCTCGCTTACGTTCCTGCATCTCTGGCAGAACACGCACCTGTCGCGCTTCATTACCGGCGCACTCTTCGGCGCGGTCGCAAGCCTGTACATAGTGCCGGGGCTGATTGATCTTGCGCGAATCGTCGGCACTGAATTCAACACGCGCAGGCGCACGCGCGCGGCGGTGCGTGAAAAGAAGATG
>DATHJK010000530.1:0-12113 GCA_035316225.1 Pyrinomonadaceae bacterium | reverse complement strand
AACGTCTCGTTGATGATTGCAACGCGCGACTCCCTTTTGTTCTCCTGCTCTATGAAGTCGCGCCCGCGCAGGGGAATCTCCATCGTGTGGAAATAGTTCGGGGTGATGTAGTTCGGAATGGCCTGCGGCAAACTGCTGGTGCCTGTGAACGACTGCCCTTCGACGTAGATGGTCGAATAGCTGTAATCGAGCGTGAGAGGAACCGTCGTAGTTAAAGCAACGGAGCGCACGCCCGGTACGGTTTGCGCGTGCTCTATGACCTGCTTATGAAACTCGCGCCCTTTCGTCTCGTCGTAGCCTTGAAGTCCCACATCGAACGAGAGCGCAACGGCGTTCTCTGGATTAAAGCCGGGTCGCATTGATTGAGCGGCCTGCAAGCCCCTGACAATAAGCCCGGCACAAATCAACAGCACAAGCGATAGAGAAACCTGCACGACGACCAGCGCGTTTCTCAGACGCGAGCGCCGGAATCCGCCCATAGAGGCTTCATCTTTGAGCGCGGGCACGAGGTCTGGTCTGGATGCCTGAAGCGCCGGAAGAAGACTGAACACAATGCCGGAGAGTAGGGAAACTGCGAGCGTGAAAAGTACCACGCGCCAGTCTACGCGCAGGTCGAAGACGAGCGCGATGTCTGTGGGAAGCCGTATAGCCGCAACCAGATCATTGATCCATGCGGCAAGCAATAGACCGCAGACGCCGCCCGCCAGCGAGAGCAGAACGCCCTCGGTCACAAGCTGACGAACCAATCTTGCACGGCTCGCCCCCAGAGCCAGACGAATCGCAATCTCTTTGCGTCGCTCTGTGGCGCGCGTCATCAGCAGGTTCGCCAGATTCACACAGGCCAGCAACAATACGAGCGTGACCACAACCATCAGGACGCCGGTGAAACCAATGACAGCGTTTCGTATGTCGGGGATGAAAAGCCCCGGCGACATCAGCCGAACGCCGCGACCCTGATTTTCGTCAGGATGTTCTACACCCAACTGTAGCGTTATGGCTTCGAGCGCACTTTCGGCCTGTGCGGATGTGACGCCCGGTTTCAGCCTGCCTAAGACGAAGAGATTATCGTCCTCGCGGTTGTCCAGCCACCCGCTTCCAGGCTCTATAACTTTCGCCATCATCGCAGGCACGAACAACTCCGCCCCGTATGCGATCTCAGTTCCACTGAAACCTTTGGGCGCGACGCCGACGACAGTGAAAGCGCGACCGTTGAGCAAGATGCTCTTGTTGATGATCCCGGAATCTCCTCCGAAGCGACGCTGCCAGCAGCCGTAGCTCATCACAACGACCGCGTGCGAGCCTTGCGTCTGATCTTCTTCGGGCAGAAACCAGCGCCCCATTGCGGGCTTGATGCCCAGCACGTCGAAGTAATTGCCCGACACGATGAAGCCCCACACGCGCTGGTTGTTGCCCTGATTGCTCAAACTCATAGGCGCGAAGCGATACGCGAGCATCCCTGAGAGAACGTCACCGCTTCGGTCTCTATAGTCCAAGTAGTTCTGGTAAGACTGAATGGTGTAGTCAGCGCCGTTGTGCAGCGTGCCGTAAACTTCTACGATCTGTTCCGGGCGCTCTACAGGCAGAGGTCTGAGCAGCACAGTGCTGACCAGACTGAAAATGGCCGCGTTCGCGCCTATGCCGAGCGCGAGCGAAATGATTGCGATGACGGTGAACGCCGGACTCTTGCGCAATCTGCGGAATCCATAGCGAACATCTTGCGAAAGCGCTCCCATAACTCCTCCCGTTGCGGAATTCGGATTGCGGATTTAAGAAAGGGATTGAATCGGATTGATAATTCGCTCGTCTTCAGTAGTGGCTCAGTTTGAATCTCTGACTCTCTAATTTATCGGCTCTCTCGAATTGAAACCGACCCGCTACTGCCTCTTCAATCTGCTTTCCATAGAGAATTCATCACGCCGCCTCCATACTCTCTTCCTTCTCATGCAGCCTCTGCGCTCTCTTCTTCCTTCACCACGCGACCATCAAAGAGATGTATGGCGCGGTCTGCGTATCGCGCGTAGCGCGGGTCGTGCGTCACCATGCAGATGGTCGCTCCGCCCTGATGAAGCTCACGAAGAAGTTCCATCACCGCTTCGCCATTCGTAGAATCGAGATTTCCTGTTGGCTCGTCTGCCAGAAGGATTAGCGGTTGACCTGCGACTGCGCGCGCTACAGCCACGCGCTGCTGCTGGCCGCCGGACAACTGGCTGGGAAGATGTTTGGCACGGTGCGCCATGCCCACACGCTCAAGCGCTGCCGTCACGCGCTTGCGCCGCTCGGCTGCGTTCAGGCCCCTGTAGGTCAGCGGCAACTCTACGTTCTCGTAAACGGTCAGGTCACCGATGAGATTGAAGCTCTGAAAGATGAAGCCCACTTCGCGGTTGCGTATGCGCGCTCGCTCGGACAATGACAGGTCTGCCACGGGCTTATCGTCGAGCCAGTATTCGCCGTCGCTTGGCGAATCCAGAAGGCCAAGGATGGAAAGCAGCGTTGACTTGCCGCAGCCGGACGGGCCTGTGATCGAAACGTACTCGCCGGAACTTATTTCAAGATGAGTGCCGGAGAGCGCGTGCGTCTCAACTTCGTCCGTGTAGAAAACTTTCGTCACGCCTTCAAGGCGAATCATAGGTTGAGTGGATTGGGTCATTAGTCTTCTCCCAAGGGACGGGGGCAGTTCTTAATTGCCGGGAGGTTCTAAAAACCGGCTACAGAAACTGCTCCCCGCGCCCTGTCTTCAGTTCAAGCGAATGCGGTTGTAGTTGTCCCATTGCGAGGTGTCCGAAAGAATCACCTGATCGCCGGGTTGTAAGCCTTCAATGATTTCGACTGCGTTGACGGAGCTGCGCCCTATCTTCACCTGAACGCGAGAAGCGCCGCGCCCGTCCGGGTCTAGTTTGAACATGCTGACTGTGTTCTGTTGCTGGCCGAACGCAGGGCGACCGACATACACGACATCGCTCAAGCGTTCGAGTTCGATTGTCCCGTCCACGCTTAAATCCGGTCGCGCTCCTTGCGGCAACTCTCCGTCAAGCGCGACATCAACAGCGACCGTGCCCTGTAGCGCCGCAGGGTCAATGCGACTGACGTGGCCTGGGATGATTCCGTTGCGTGTGTCAATCGAAGCCTGTTGGCCCAACTGAATATCCCGAACCTGCGTCTCGCCTATCCTCAATTCAGCTTTCAGCTTCTGCTGCTCCGCAACGCGCGCAAGATTAGTGCCGGGCTGAATCTGCTGGCCCACCTCCACGTCCATTCGCTGCAACACGCCTGAGAGGCCCGCGACTACGCGCAGGGTCTGCACCTGATTACGCTTGAGTTCGAGCAGGGCGCGCAGTTGGGAGATGCGTGCCTGCTGCGCGGCCAACTGCGCCTGTGTGGATTTCGCTGTGGCATCCAGGCGTCTCTGCTCTATAGCGTAGCGGTTCGCAAGCTCTTCGGCGCGAACCTTCGAGAGCTTGTAATTAAGCGGAGCTATCAGACCATCTCTGGAAAGTTGCTCATCCGTGTCGGCTTGAATCTTGGCCTGCTCGTATTCGGCGCGAACCTGAGCGGTCTGCGACTGCTGAGTCATCCTGTCGCTCTCAAGGCGCACTTTCAGGTTGTTGTAGTCTGCCTCGCCCGCCTGTAGAGCGAACTGAGCGTCCTGCGCTTCCTGCCCAAGTTTCGGGTTGACGAGTTCCAGCAGCACAGTGCCCGGCCCAACGGCTGTTCCCGGCTGTATCAGAATTCGCTCGACGCGCCCTTCGGTTGATGCGGCGATTACGCGCACATCTTCGGGTACGAGCGAACCGTTGCCGCGCACCTCGCGCAGCATTGGCCCACGCTTCACGGTATCAATCAATACGGTTGAGCGCTCGACCGACGGCGCAGCCGGTTTTAATCGTGAGATTCCGAAAGTGACAAGCGCAATGCAGGCCACAGCCGCGACGGCAATAGCCGCCTGGCGCACACGCTTATTGCGCTTCGTCTTAGTTTTGCGAGGTACGTCCATTCGTGACTCCTGGACAAGTTGTAGCGACCCGCGTGCCATTCGAGTAAATACAGGTTAAGTGATTAAATAATTCCAGATAACGATGGAAGCACGCCCACGCCTCTTCCCCTTAATTTCCCGCTTCCGGGAAAACACCGTCCGAAAAAGCAATGATGAATGCAGAGTGCAGAATGATGAATCATAAGAAGTTGTCTTGAGTTCATCATTCTGCACTCTGCGTTCATCATTGCTCTTCGACCCACCCGTCGGAGAGCTTGATGGTGCGATGGCCGTAAGCGGCGTTCTGCTCGGAGTGCGTGACCTGAATTATGGTCGTGCCCTGCTCATTCAGCCGCTTGAAGAGTTCCATGATCTCGCGCCCCTGATCGGAATGTAGATTTCCCGTAGGCTCATCAGCCAGAATCAACCGGGGGTTCATCACTACGGCACGCGCAACTCCTACGAGTTGCTGCTGGCCGCCCGATAGCTGATGCGGATAAAGGTCTTTCTTGCCGACTATATGAAAGCGGTCTAGCGTGTCCGCGACAATGCTTTCGCGCTCCGTTTTCTTAACGTCTTTGTATGAGAGAGGGACTTCCAAGTTTTCATAAACGGTCAGGTCATCCAGCAGGTGATAACTCTGGAATACGAACCCTATGTATCGCTTGTGAAGCTCAACACGATCTTTCCTGCTCATCTTGTGAACGGGCTGATCCATGAAGTAATACTCGCCAGTCCATGCGCTGTCTAACATGCCCAGAATGTGCAGCAGCGTAGTCTTCCCGGAACCTGACGGCCCCATTATCGAAAGAAACTCTCCGTCACGAACATCAAACGTCACGCGACGCAGGATGTAGGATTTCTGCGCGCCGTGCTCGTAACATTTCTCAATATTATGTAGCTGAATCATGCTTTCTCTCCGGTAGTCCGGCTCGTGCCTAACTCTCTGCCTGCTTTATCAGCGCATAAGGGAATTCCCATGCCACTCTTGATTGAAGCTGCCAGAACTGAATTAAGCTGATTTAGATAGGTTGAGGGTTACACTGCCTTTACCATTTCCGGGACTGAGGTGTTCGGATTCGATAAGAGATTGCGGAATGGGATGAGGGAGAAAAAGTTATGGGCAGAGATCGAATTAGGGCGGATTACCAATGAGTGTACGGCGCGCTCACGGTCAGTACCGCCTGCTTAAGCTGGGCGGTACTGACATGTACACTTAACTCTCGTCAGAGATTTTTTGCGAAGAATTGGAGCACACGCTGCCATGCGTCACGGGCAGCCTGCTGGTTATATACCTCTGGCCGCTGGTCGTTGAAGAAAGCGTGATCGGTATCAGGATAGATGTGCATCTCTGCCTGCTTGCCAAGCTCTTTTAATTTCGCCTCCAACTCCTTCACTGCTTGAGGCGGCACTGATTTGTCACGCTCGGCGTAAATGCCCAGAACAGGAGATTGCAGGCTCTCAAGGTCTGGCTTCACGTTCGGGTGTATGCCGTAAAATATGGCGCACGCGCCGACCTGCGGGTTCTTGCTCGCGGCGTAGAGCGAAAGCGCCCCTCCCATGCAAAACCCTATCGTGCCGACCCTTTTGCCCGTAGTCGCATCATGATTGAGCAGATACTGAATAGCCCCGCGCAGGTCTCTCTCCGCCTCGTCAACGCGCAGAGCCATCATCAGCTTTCCGGCCTCGTCCGGCGATCTGGTAGTCTCGCCGTGATAGAGGTCTGGAGCGAGCGCAACATACCCTTCGTTTGCGAACCTGTCGCACACGTCTTTGATATGATCGACAAGCCCCCACCACTCTTGAAGGACGATTACGCCCGGCCCGCTCGCCTTTGCCGGAATCGCCAGATAACCGCCGGTCGTACCACCGTTGCTCTGAAACTCGATCATCTGCCCTGTCATGAAGCCTCCTGTCAAAATCTGGAAAAAGTTAAGTAGTGAGTCAGAGAACTAAGGCCGATTCTTTTTCTGCTATCTTATCTCAAACTGAATCACCACTTCATCCTTCACCGAAAACTTGCGGGCACACGGCTCGTTGAACCTTGCCAGTCCACTGGCTCTGCTTCCCCGTTTCATCCTTCCTGAGCGCGCGGCTGCCCATCATTCATCATCGCCCCGTCCCAGCGATTAATTACGTCCAGATGTATCTCGAATTGATCCAGAGTCCGCATAGCGATGTGATTGATTATGTCATCAATGTTCTGCGGGTGGTTGTAGAAGGCTGGAACAGGCGGAAGTATCACTACGCCCATGCGCGATAGCTTCAGCATGTTTTCAAGGTGAATGTCGTTGAAAGGCGCTTCGCGCGTGAGCAACACAAGCTTACGCCGCTCTTTCAAGATAACGTCAGCCGCGCGATGAATCAGGTTGTCGGCGTACCCGTGCGCTATGGCTGAAAGCGTCCTCATGCTGCAAGGCGCGACGACCATGCCCAGGGTTATGAAAGAACCGCTTGAGATGGCCGCGCCCTGATTGCCCGGCTGGTAGCTATGCGTCGCAAGCTCCTGCACCTGCTCGACCGTAAATGTAGTCTCGTGCGTGAGCGTGCGCGCCGCCCACTTGCTCATCACAAGGTGCGTCTCTACGCCCGAGCCTTGCAGCATCTCCAAGAGTCTCACGCCGAAGATAGTTCCCGTAGCGCCCGTTATGCCTACAATAAGTCTGGCCGGTTTCGTTTTATCCATTTTCAAAAACCTTCCGAACGATAAGAATTACCTTCTACACGTATGCTTCTATGTTATCACTTTGCGACTTTTATCAGGGCATTGGACGCAGGATCAATCATGTCCTGATTTGAAATTCCTGGCCTGATAAACATTGGCCCTTATTTTCTAACCCGGACACTACTGCCGGATCAATTCGTTAGCCGCCAGCGACCGTATGCGACGAAAGCCGAAAGAAGTCCCACAACCAACGGGATCAGCGCCAGCTTGACATCACCGCCCACCAGCGTCAGCACAGTCGCACCCGCCATGATTATCACCAACCCGGCGGCGGCCAACGGTGTCAGACCTCGCCGGATGCGCAGGAGTCCGGGGAGAATCAGACCTAGCGCTCCGAGCACCTCGGTCACGCCTATGAACCGCAGGAACAGTCCCGGCAGCGGTATTGGCCCCTTCAGCGCATCGAGCGGCAGAATCAGTTTTATTCCACCTGTGAACAGAAAAATGAGCGCGAGCAGAACCTGAACGATCCACAGCGCATAGGTCATGAGCGGTCTGCTGCGTGGCGACTGGTCGGCATCTTCCTTCACGGGGCGTGTGGAATATTTTCTTTCGGCCATGCTTCTTCTCCTTGCTTTTCAACTAGCGCACAATAGTCGTCTACTGGGCGGCTTTATTTTGACCTGACGATAGCTTTGACATAAAAGAGTCATGCATTATTACTTTTCACAGAGGAGCACTGTCAACGAGCACTGCAAAATACCAAAGCGCGCGCCCCCTAATAGTCTGGATACTGCTCTGCGGCATCTGGGGTTCGACGTGGGCATTTATCAAACTCGGCTTGCGCGACCTGCCGCCAATTACGTTTGCCAGCATGCGGTTCATTATCTCCGTCGTTCTGCTTATGCTCATCGCCTGTTTTCGACGCGCAAAGTTGCCCCGTACACGTGATGAGTGGGAACTTCTGGCGACGACGGGCATCCTCCAATTCGCAATAAATTATGGTCTGGTTTTCTGGGGCGAGAAATATATCTCGTCGGGGCTGGCAGCGCTATTGCAAGCGACGATTCCGCTTTTCGGCCTGCTCATCGCGCACAAATATTTGCCGAGCGAGCCTTTAACATTCATTAGATTAGGCGGCATTGTAATCGGGCTGGTGGGTGTGGGCGTCATCTTCTCAGATCAACTGGGCATCGGAGATGCATGGTCAACTTGGGGGAGCGTTGCGATACTTATTGGCGCATTAGCTGCCGCCTATAGCAACGTGCTGGTCAAAGTGCGCGGCGCGAAGTTTGACATCAGTGTGCTTGTTGCCGGACAAATGCTTTGTGGACTCTTGCCGCTTATCATTTTCAGCTTTATTAAAGAGGGCAATCCGCTCGATTTGCATTGGACGCCCGTGGCGATTGTCTCCGTTTTCTACCTTGCGCTCGTCGGTTCAGTCGCAGCGTTTATGCTCTATTACTGGCTCGTTCGCAACATGACTGTTACGAACACGCAGTTGATCTCGCTCGTCACACCGGCGGTCGCCGTGTTGCTCGGCGTCATCTTTTTAGATGAGCGATTTACATGGCGCATAGCATTGGGTGGAGTTGGAATATTCGTAGGTATCGTTATCATTATCTTCCGCCGTCACAAACCGCCGCGCGACTTGCAAGAACCGTTGAGCGGATGAATAAGATGATGGCGACCATCAACGGCATCTGGGCGAGATTGCGCAATACAGGGTAAACTTACATATTCGCAAATGGGACTGTCGTGACTGCTCCTACGGTTAACAAATGAATCAACTTGCTGATTGGCGGTATCGAAGTTAATGAAAGAGTTTACTGATAATGAATTCATCGGCGGACATCTGATGATTATCGGCGGCGCAGAGGATAAGTATAACGAGCGTCGCCTGCTGCGTAAGTTCGTCGCGCTCGCGGGTGAACAAGAGGCGCGCGTACTGATAGTCCCTGTCGCGTCAGATTATCCTGAATTCTCCGCAGACGTTTACATGCAGACGTTCCGCAATCTCAATCTACAACAGGTCAAAGTCCTGCGCGCCACTTCGCGTCAGGCAGTGATTGATTCGGATGCGAAAAGTTTGCTTGAAGATGTGACCGGCGTGTTTATTTCAGGCGGCGACCAGATGCGCCTGGTTTCAATGCTCGGCGGCACTGAGTTTGCCCGCTTGCTGGAAGAGCGCGTTCGTCAGAGTCCTCTGGTGCTCGCAGGGTCCAGCGCGGGCGCGGCGGGCATGAGCGCGACGATGATCGTGCGCGGCGACGCCACTTCGCATCCAAACAAAAACTCCATACGTCTCTCGCCGGGGCTTGGGATTTTACAGAACATCATTATTGACCAGCACTTCACCGAACGAGGTCGTTTGAGCCGACTCATCACCGCTGTCTCTTACAACCCGCGACAACTCGGAATCGGAATTGACGAGAACACTGCTGTCATTATCTCAAACGACGGCACGCTCGAAGTTTGCGGCGACGGCACTGTAACCATCGTTGACGGCTCGCGTATCTCCTATAATGACATTGCCGAAGTGGGGGATTTCAATCCCTTCGCGGTGGCAGGAATACAGTTGCACATTCTGCGCGACGGACTGCATTATGACTTTGCACGGCGCGCGCCCGTGCCCGTCACCGAAGAGTTTTTACTGCCGGACATTGAATAAACTATGAACGATGAACGCAGAATGATGAACTGAAATAAACTGTCTTTCATTCATCGTTCATCGTTCCGCGTTCATCATTTACTGCTATGCGGATTCTCGACATTAAAGCGTTGCGCGGCCCGAACTACTGGAGCGGTTACCGGAACAAGCTGATCGTGATGCGGCTTGATCTTGAAGACTTTGAAGAGAGGCCGACTGACAAGATCGAAAATTTCAGCACGCGCCTGCCGGAGTTAATGCCGAGTCTAGTCAATCACGGTTGCAGTTATCAGGAGCAGGGAGGCTTCCTGCGCCGTGTAGAGGAAGGAACGTGGGCAGGGCACGTCATCGAGCATCTCGCGCTGGAATTGCAGACGCTCGCCGGAATGGACACGGGCTACGGGCGCACGCGCGAGACCAGTCAAGTGGGCGTCTATAACGTGGTCTTCAGTTATATAGAAGAAGAGGCGGGGAAATATGCCGCACGCGCTTCCGTCAAAATCTTTGAAGACCTCGCCGCTAACCTTCCGCTTGATGAACTGAAGCAAGCTCTAGCCGACGACGTGCAGCGCCTGCGCGAGATACGCGAAGACGTGCGCTTTGGTCCATCCACAGGAGCTATCGTTCAGGAAGCAGAGAACCGCGACATCCCGCATATACGCCTCAATACGCAATCGCTTGTCCAACTAGGCTACGGCGTCAACCAGCAGCGCATTCAGGCCACCGTCACCGGACGCACCAACATGATCGCCGTTGATCTGGCAAGCGACAAAGACGCTACGAAAAAACTTCTGGGTAACATGGGCGTTCCTGTGCCGCGAGGGATTCTGATTGTTGACGAGGACGAAATCGACAGGGCAGTCGAGCGATTGGGCTTTCCAGTTGCCGTCAAACCGCTTGATGCCAATCACGGGAAGGGAATCACAGTCGGCTTGAACACGCTCGAAGAAGTCCGCGCGGCGTTCCCGCTGGCTAAAAAATATTCTCGCTACGTTATCCTCGAACAATCACTGACGGGACAGGACTTTCGCGCGCTCGTCGTTAACAACCGGCTCGTTGCGGTTGCAGAGAGAATCCCCGCCCACGTCATAGGCGATGGCCTCCACACGATTCAAGAGTTGATTGACATCACGAACGAAGACCCGCGACGCGGCTACGGCCATGAGAAGGTATTGACGCAAATTGACGTGGACGCGCAGACAGAGAGTTTGCTGGCCGCGCACGGCTACACGCTTGAGACGGTGCTGCCAGCGGGTGAGATGTTTCGTCTTAAAACCACTGCGAACATTTCAACCGGCGGAACGGCGATTGATCGCACGGATGAGGTTCACCCGTTCAACATCTCGCTGTTTGAGCGCATCGCACGCATTATCGGATTGGACGTGGCTGGCATTGATGTGGTCGCGCCAGAACTTTCTACGCCGCTCACGGAGAACGGCGGCGGCATCATAGAGGTCAATGCCGCGCCAGGCTTTCGTATGCACCTAGCGCCAAGCGATGGCATTGCGCGCAACGTCGCAGAGCATGTCATAGACATGCTCTTTCCTCCGGGCACGCCATCGCGCGTGCCTGTTATCGCCGTCACCGGCACTAACGGAAAGACTACGACGACGCGCCTCATCGCGCACATAGTCAAGAACTCCGGCTTCAACGTCGGCTTCACCACGACCGAAGGCATCTACATCGGCAACAGTCTCATTCAACCCGGCGACAACACCGGCCCCGTCTCCGCGCAGCTTGTCCTCAAAGACCCGACCGTCGAACTCGCCGTATTGGAGACGGCGCGTGGCGGCATCATACGCGCCGGACTCGGTTTCGACCGCTGCGACATAGGCGTCGTGATGAACGTTACGGTTGACCATCTCGGCTTGAAGGACATAGAGACGATTGAAGACATGGCACGTGTCAAAGCGGTCGTGCCGCGCGCCGTCAGTGAGAGCGGTCACGCCGTTTTGAATGCTGACGATGAACTCGTCTACGCGATGCGCGAAGACACGCCGGGACGTGTCGCGCTCTTCAGTATGGAAGAAGAGAATCCGCACATCGTAGAGCATACTCAGGAGGGCGGCATCGCCTGCGTCTTCGAGAACGGCTACGTCACGCTGCTCAAGGGCAGGTGGAAGGTGCGTGTCGAGAAGGTCATCAACATTCCGTTGACCTACGGCGGGCGCGCCGCGTTCATGATTCAGAACGTGTTGGCCGCAACGCTCGCCGCATACCTGCAAAACATCAGCATTGAAGATATACGAGTCGGTCTGACAACCTTCGTGCCATCGGTTGCGCAGACGCCCGGACGTTTGAACCTGATAGAGATGGGCGACTTCACTGTGCTGATAGATTTTGCTCATAACCCCGCTGGCATGGAGGCGCTGCAACGTTTCATCAGTAAGTTTCCGAACAAGACGAAGATAGGCGTAATCGGCGGCACGGGCGACCGCCGCGACGACGACATACAGCTTTACGGGCGCATGGCCGCGCAGATGTTCACCAGCGTCATCGTGCGCGAAGACGACGATTGGCGCGGACGCGCTGCCGGAGATGCAACACGCCTCGTCATCGAAGGCATCAAGAGCGTCAAGCCGGAGATGCCTATAAAGGAGATTACGGACGCGCGCGAAGCCATTAACTACGCGCTTCGTCACGCGCGCAAAGGCGAGTTGCTGGTGATTCTTGCAGACAACGTTAGCCGCTCAATCGAAATCGTCAGCAAGTTTCATGAACAACGCACGCCGGTCAAGGTTGTTCATGAAGACATCCCTAATCTTCATGCCTGAAGCTTCAATCACGATAGATGGCAACCTGCGCTTCCTGCCCTGACGTTATCCACG
>DATHJK010000529.1:0-4022 GCA_035316225.1 Pyrinomonadaceae bacterium | reverse complement strand
CCGATAGCCCGCACGAGCGCTATATAGTCGAAACTCAATTGACCGGAGCGGGCGAGCATACTATCTCGCTTCGCGCCTACGATTCGAGCGGAAACGTTGGCAGTGCAAGGGTTTCTGTACGCCGCTGAAAGCAGCCGGGCGCTTGCCCGGTGCATCAAAGATTTGCTCTTTTAATTTTCGGCTATTGCAGTAAAATTGGGCGGTGTGCTGCACGATACCGTGCGAGTTGGTGCGGAAACGGTGCGCTATTCCTTTGAGGATTGAAAGACTGTTGACAGTAAATGTGAGTAAAGGGTTTCCAGAGCGTTTCTGGCATCCATCTTGCTCTTGCTTTGGGGCGGCGCGGCTCTCTTCTCTCCCTCCCATGCGCGCGTTTTAAAAGGACATGAGGAGGCAACCGGAAGTGATGAAAGTATTAAAGCGAATGTTGTTGGCCGCAGCGATGCTCTCCATCGTTCTGACCGGCACGTTTGCGCAGAACCGAAGGGGGAACGATCCGCCGCCAAAGCAAGACCCTCCTCCCAGAGTTAAAGTCGAGCCGAAAAAGAATCCTCCGCCCAACGATGGACAGAGGCGCGGCAACGATAATAACGGTCAAAGGAGACCTGAATAGGCGGTAAACCTTAAACTTAACCGAGGGAAATAGCTTTTCCGGGAAGCCCGCGCGAATTCAAATAGCGCGGGCTTCGTTTTGAATGAGAAGAAGAGATTTATCAGGGAGCGATCATGGCGGGATTGAGACGCAACCAACTGCAAACGATTTTTACGGCATTGATTCTAACCTTCTTGTTAGCATTCACGGGCATGGCTCAACAGGCGCGAGCGCAGGGCGTTGACCAGCGCCTGATTGCTCGCGCCCGACAGATAAGCGGCGACAGCTTCCCATTTCAAACGCGCACAGAGCGCGGCGTTCGCGTCCTTGCTCGCACGCGACCGCGACCCGAAATGCTGAGCGCGATAGATAACGGGTTGGCGGAACTGTTCGCTGTTGCGCGCAGGCACGGCTACAACTCGCGTCTGGATTATTCTGCCTACATTGTGTTCATAGCGCGCGCCGACCGCGAGCGCGATTCACAGGGAAATTATTCGCCGGACGTTGCAGTGCCAGCAGGACAGTATGCCGGAGGTTATTACGACCAGGGCGGTTTCATCTACGCCGCTGGAATGGTACTGGCTTACAATCCGTGCGCGTTCGTCATCGCAGAACACGACCGAGACTTTCAGCGTATGGCGAACGTCGTCCGCTACGAAGGCGAACATATAGTGCTCTACTACAACGACCGCGCGCTTTTCCAGCAGACCAGAGATCACAGTCGCGGCGGCAGCCATCCAATCTTGCAATAAGCGATTGAGCATGAAACTGAAAAGGCAGCACTCATGAGTGCTGCCTTTTCAGTTTTGGTGCCCGCTAATGGATTCGAACCATTGACCCCTCGCGTGTGAAGCGAGTGCTCTACCACTGAGCCAAGCGGGCGGAAGAGATTTTTTCTAAGCAGCGTGGAAGCCAGCTTTTTTTAGAAGCGTGATGCTAACAAAGCATGTTTGCAGCGTCAAGCGAAGCATTTCGAGCTTCTGGCAGGACGCTCTCTCGCATCTTTTGAACGTTGGGTTACTGACCAATCGGCGGGTCGTTGGCCGTAGCGGGCTGGTCTGGATTCTCGCGCGTCGTGCTCAGACTTGGATCGTAGTAGAAGTGGCGACGACCGGTCGCATTGAATCCATCGCCGAGTTGAGGATCGGCGCTGACGCTGAAGCTTGAGGGCTGCCCGCTCGATTTTTGAACTATCTTCATTGTGAAGACATACCCGCTCGAAAGCGGGTGATCGCCCGCGTAACGATTATCCAGCGAGCCTTCCTTGATTAGCTGATCGAAAGTTGCGTACTCGCCTCTGTGCCCGAGCGCGTAATCTGCCTGAACTTTTTTGATAGTGTCAATTGTAGTGATGGCGGCTGTCTCGTTGCCGCGCCGAACCATCAGTTTCCACGTGGGAACGCCGACGCCTATGAGGATGCCAATGATGGCTATGACTATCATCAATTCGATGAGTGAAAAGCCGCGTTCAAGTCTGTTCTCTCTTAATCTCATAACTGCTCCTGAATGATGTACACGGGAAAACGAGCCGCAGGTTCCGAAAATCTTTTAGCCTGAGATGCTAACAGGCCAAAACCACGCTGCTTTCTCGCAACCATGAATGTTACTACACACCGGCGCGCTCCGCCACCTGCGCGAATGACGTTAACTGAAGGATTATTTTCAAAACTGCTTTACGTTCCTCTTTACGCCTTAGCATCTGAGAGCGTGAAAATCTATCTCACGCTCTCAGATGCTAAGGCGCAAAGCTTAGTGGCGCAAAGTCCCCTGTGCTGCTACTGGTAAATCAAGCAGAAAGTGCGGCCATCGCTTTTTCAGCGTGCGCCATCTTGATTGAAAATGTAGAATAAAGAGCAGGCAAAGCATAAGAGGACATCCTAGATGAGAAGGTTGCGAACGGCGGACAGCGACGAAAGAGAAACAGCCACCTATGGCGCTGTCGAAAAGATCGAGCGGCTTCAACGGGCGGTGGAGAGCGTCATCAGAGGCAAGGCGGAGGCTGTGCGTCTTGCGATTGTGACGCTGATTGCGGGCGGCCACCTGCTTGTCGAAGATGTGCCCGGCGTGGGCAAGACTACACTGGCGCACGCTCTGGCACGCGCTCTCAACTGCTCTTTCCAGCGCATTCAGTTCACCTCAGACCTTCTGCCTTCCGATGTAATCGGCCTCTCGGTCTACAATCAACACACGACCGTGTTCGAGTGGCGTCCCGGCCCAATATTCGCCAACGTAGTTCTCGCTGACGAGATCAATCGCACCACGCCCAAGACGCAATCGGCATTGTTGGAAGCAATGGCCGAGCGGCACGTGACCGCAGAAGGTACGACGCATCTGCTGCCTGAGCCTTTCATAGTGCTTGCTACTCAGAACCCTATAGAGCATCACGGCACATACCCGCTGCCGGAATCGCAGCTTGATCGTTTCATGCTCAGGCTTCGCATTGGCTACCCCGGCGCTGAGGATGAGAAGCAAATCTTGCGAGACCGCGAGCAGGCAGAGCCTCTGGATGCGTTGCGCGCAGTGATGGGCGCTGAGGACATTCTTGAATTGCAAAGGTCTGTGACGGAGGTAAAGGTTGACGACGCGCTGGTTGATTACCTGATGAGAATAGTTGCGGCGACGCGCGATTCCGAGATGCTTGATCTGGGAGTAAGCCCGCGCGGCACACTTGCGCTGTTTCGCGCGGCGCAGGCTCTGGCGCTCACGGAAGAACGCGACTACTGCGTGCCGGATGACATCAAGCGTCTGGTGCTTTCCGTCTTCTCTCACAGAATAGTTGTAAGCTCAAGATTCTCTTCATCCTTACGCCGAAGCGAAGAGGCCGAAGCGGTTCTGCGAGAGATAATGAAGGCCGTGAGCGTTCCGCTGTGAAGAGAAGAGATGCGTGCGGCGAAAAGTAAAGAATCATGCCGGGAAAATCCGATTATAGAGAAGCGGCTGGCGGCAATAACGAAGACCAATCGCCGCAAGCCCGTGTCTACGCACACCCGCGTCTTGTTTCGTTGCGAAAGTGGCGCAATGCGATCATGGGGACTCTGCTGGTTCTGGCAGGGCTGTTGACGGCGCTCGTCACGGTTTACGCGAGTCGAGTTGATGATGCGAGGCTTGCTGGCGCGGCTGCCATTGCGTCGCTTGTAATCGTGCTGCTCATAATCATTCTGGTCTTGCCCCCGCTTGCGCGCTCGGCGCGTGCAGAGATTACCAGGCTTGACCTGCCGCTCGAAGTTACAAAGGGCGGCATAGTTTTTCTGGGCATACTCTTTCTGGTAGCGTTCGCAGCATGGAACACGGGCAACAACCTGCTCTTCCTGATCTTTTCCCTGCTAACCTCTACACTCTTTGTTTCGTGGGTTGCTGCGCGCTCATCGTTGAGAGACCTGACGGTTTCCGCGCGCTTTCCCGATCACATCTTCGCGGGCGAGGCAGCGCC
>DATHJK010000528.1:0-7027 GCA_035316225.1 Pyrinomonadaceae bacterium | reverse complement strand
ATCTCGTCGAGGCCGAAGCGATCAACCTCCATCTCGTCCAGAGCGCGTCTGGCTATCTCCTGCGTGATGCGACCGTCGCTCAGGACTTCCGCGTAATCGCGCACGCGGCGCAGAAGGCGATTCGCTATTCGCGGAGTGCCGCGTGCGCGTCTGGCTATCTCGCTTGCGCCCGTCGCCTCTATCTCCACGCCCAGAATCTCTGCGGAGCGATGAATGATGATTTCCAAATCCTGCTGCGAGTAGAAATCCAGATGCTGCACGATGCCGAAGCGACCGCGCAGCGGCGCTGTTATCATCCCGGCTCTGGTGGTTGCGCCGACCAGTGTGAACTTCGGCAAATCCAGTTTGATCGAGCGCGCAGCCGTGCCCTGACCGATCATAATGTCTAGCTGGTAGTCCTCCATCGCAGAGTATAGAACTTCTTCAATCTGCGGCTTCAGGCGGTGAATCTCGTCTATGAAGAGAACTTCGCCTTCCTGCAAATTCGTGAGTAGAGCAGCAAGGTCTCCGCCGCGCTCAATCGCTGGCGCGCTAACGCTCTTCATGGGCGCGTTCAATTCTACAGAAATGATGTTGGCGAGCGTGGTCTTGCCAAGACCCGGCGGGCCGCTGAACAGCACATGGTCGAGCGCCTCGCGTCGGGCGGCTGCGGCCTTGATGAAAATCTTCAGGTTGCCGGTGATCTTCGTCTGGCCTATGTACTCGCTCAGACGACGCGGGCGCAAACTGGGTTCTGCGGCCACGTCTTCAGGCGTGGCCTCGCCCGAAACGGGACGCGCCTCTTCAGCCATACCGATTTCCGCAACAGGTTGTGACATTAAAAACCCCTTTGACAACGGCTTTTCGACTCCCGGATTATACCGCGTTCGGGCTATTGTTTCAAGTGTGAAACAGGATAAAAGTCTGAAGTCTGGAGTCAAAAGCAAATTGTCTTTGACCTCGGACTCCAGACTCCAGACTTATTCTCCTGCGGCTAGTTGTACGCGGACTATAGAGCGTTCGAGCTTGGCGCGGGCGATCTCGAAATCTTCTTCGGTGCCGCTCCATGCGCTGAGAGTTTTTTCGGCGTGCTCGCGCGCAATGCGCGCACGTGCCGAGTCAATCTCTTCCGGTCGTTCTGCGACCTCTGCCAGAACGGAAACGCGGTCGTCGCTAACTTCGACGAATCCGCCGGAGACGTGAAGCCTGTAGGTTGCGCCGCCATGCGTGTAGGTGAGAACGCCTGTGCGCAGTTGTGATATGAGTTGCGTGTGTCCGGGCAAAATCCCAAGCTCGCCATCCAGCCCCGGCACGGTCACCATGTCAACCGACTCCGACACCACACGACGCTCGGGCGTAACAATTTCAAGTTGAAGCATAAAAGTAAGGGATGAGGGATGAGGGATGAGGGATGAAATGGGTTGAATAAACTGGTCAATATGTAATTGACTCAATCTTATTCATCCCTCATCCCTCATCCCTCCATTTATCCTTGTGCTGCCAATTTCTTTGCGTTCTCGATGACATCTTCGATGCCTCCGGCCATGAAGAAGGCTTGTTCGGGGATGTCGTCGTGTTTGCCGTCAACGACCTCGCGGAAGCCGCGTATGGTGTCTTCCAGCTTAACGTATTTACCTTCCAGACCTGTGAACTGCTGGGCTACGAAGAACGGCTGCGAGAAGAAGCGCTGAATCTTTCGCGCACGCGAGACTATCAGCTTGTCCTCGTCCGAAAGTTCGTCAAGACCTAGAATTGCGATGATGTCTTGCAGGTCTTTGTAGCGCTGAAGAATTCGCTTCACGTCCTGCGCTGTGTCGTAGTGCTCTTCGCCTACGATGCGTGGGTCAAGTATGCGCGAGCTTGAAGAGAGCGGATCAACCGCAGGGTAGATTCCAAGCTCGACGATCTGGCGCGAGAGAGCGGTCACGGCGTCAAGGTGCGCGAACGTTGTGGCGGGCGCGGGGTCTGTGTAATCGTCCGCAGGAACGTAAACGGCCTGTATCGAAGTGACAGAGCCTGTCTTGGTTGAAGTGATGCGCTCCTGCATCTCGCCCATCTCCGAAGCGAGGTTCGGCTGGTATCCGACCGCCGAAGGCATACGTCCCAGAAGCGCGGAGACTTCTGACCCGGCTTGCGTGAATCTGAATATGTTGTCAATGAAGAGGAGCACGTCCAGACCCTGATCGCGGAAGTATTCTGCGACGGTTAAGCCGGAGAGCGCTACGCGAAGACGAGCGCCGGGCGGCTCTGTCATCTGGCCGTAGATGAGCGCCACTTTCGATTTTCCAATAGCGCTCATGTCAACTTTCGTCATGTCGAAAGAGCCTGTCTTCTCTAAATTCTCATAAAAACTTTCGCCGAAGTCTATGACCTTTGATTCGACCATCTCACGCAGAAGGTCGTTGCCCTCGCGCGTGCGCTCGCCCACGCCTGCGAAGACGGAGAAGCCGGAGCGCGCTTTCGCTATGTTATTGATTAGCTCCATCACGATGACGGTCTTGCCTACGCCAGCGCCGCCGAACAGTCCTATCTTGCCGCCGCGCAGGAAGGGCTGAATCAGGTCAATGACCTTGATGCCCGTCTCGAACATCTGCAATTCGGTTGACTGCTCGTCAAAGTCGGGAGCGTGGCGATGAATCGGGTAGCGCTTCTCGGCAGGAACAGGCCCAAGATTGTCAACAGGCTCGCCTATCACGTTGAGCACGCGACCCAGTGTAGCTTCACCTACGGGCACTGTGATTGGCCCACCCGTGTTAATAGCCTTCATGCCACGAACCATTCCGTCCGTAGGCTGCATGGAGACGGTTCGCACGCGGCTTTCGCCCAGATGCTGCTGCACTTCGCACACGACATCAATAGGTGTGGGCACATCGAAGCCCTCAGAGACAATACGCAGCGCTTGATAAATCGGCGGCAGGTGCTTTTCCTCGAACTCCACGTCAACCACAGGGCCGATTATCTGCACCACGCGGCCTGTGCTGTGGCCGTCCGCGTTAAAGTTTTCACTTGGCGTAGCCATATTCAACAAAACTCCTCAGTCAATAAAGCCTGTATAGGCGAAAAATTGGCAGGTACTAAAGCCGAAAAAGATAACATATTGATTGAAGGTCTGCAAAGCGGGAGAAAAAGTGAGTAGTGGGGTAATAGTGCGTTGCTAATAAATCTGACCCAATGTTTATGCGGCCTCCGTGCGCCGGCAACGCACTATTATCCCACTACTAAAAAGTGGGTAGTGTCCTAATAAATGTTGCTAGGATTTAGGACGTTTGAAGTAGACGTAAAATCTGCTTCCATCGTGGATGATGTTTACAAGTTCCCACCCATCTCTGCCCGCATGATTTAGGATGGCTAGCCCGAACCATCTCTCAGATATTTCAACTTTATATTCCCACTTCTGCACAATGATTCTCTTTTAGGCTGTGAGCAATTCTTTCAACTCCCAATATGATTAGTGATTCCGGCTTCCATCGCTGGCGTGCATCTTAGCGTCTTATGGATACGAATATAAATTGTGTAAAAGGTGGATCACTTATTCCCGCGCTTGCGCCTACTACGAGACGCAGATTTATGCCGGATGCCTTCACTCTTTGCCGGACTCGGTAATCGTTCCGGTAAGTCCAACTCATCATCTGCCAGAACTTCCAAAGCCACGTTTGCCACGCGAGCGTACTGCATGAGAATCATAAGTGGCGGCTCACGCTTTCCCAGTTCGTATTTTGAAATGCTGTGGTACGCAATGAGGTCTTCAACTCCTAGACGCTGGTGCATCTCCGTCTGAGAAAGACCGAGCGCATTCCGAATTGCTAAGAGTTTCTCCGCGAGTCGTTCAGGCTTCGGACGTGGGTTGCCCATCAGGAGTGGCCTCCTGATGAGACAACAGTTGAACGGCTGGGCTTGCTTTTATGGCCTGTAGGCCATAAAATGTACTTGCGCAACTTGTTCGCCGTGAGTATGAACCTTTCATGCTCAACGGCGATGCTCATTCACTCACCTTGAGGTTGAGGCTTTGAGCCGTCGCATTTGCCGTTGCTTTTTCAAAGACTAGAACGCGCGCAATCTTACCAAAACACGCGCTCTCTTTACATCAACTTTATGGCCTCATATCTCTAAACAATCTCGGTTCGGGAAGCGCGTTAGAGGGTGGATGCGCAACCCGAAAGCTGCACGTCAGCCAAAGTGGGAGCGGGCTGTGCGCGGAGAGGCCGCCGTGATCTCCCACATTGCGGCGGCCTCGCTATTTGTTCAGCAGTGAAAATGACCCGCTACCTGATAGTTTCTTTGGTAGTCTTATTATTTGTCCCTTGGGTAGTTACCCTTTTGAAAGCTGCGCGAGCACTCTCTGCGTTATAAATCATTTGCTGGCTTTAGCAGGCTTCGTTTTATTAGGAGCTAGCTTTGGAATCTCTTTTGACAGCCGTCTAAGTCGCTCAACTGTTTCTATTTTTTCTTCGATAGGGCGCGAAGCCTGTCGCCGACGCCATTCCTCTTTCATTCTTATCAACTCTGAAATATCTGGATATTTCTTCATGGCAAAGCCTCGATTAATTCTTACTGTTTGCCAAGTTGCGCTAACACCCTCTTCTTCTCAGACTGCGCCCACTCCAACTGGCGCTCGACGAATTTTCGCATGTCGTTGTCGGACGACCCGCCCTCAGAGGGTAAAGTCTCCGCGAGCGATTTACGCGACGCCAGTTGGTGATTCCAGAATTCGGTGAACTCGTCCAGCACGGAGACGCATTTGCGGCCAAGCTCTGCGAAGTTGGGGTCAAGGTTTTCTACGGCGTCTTCGTACTCTTGAAGACTGCGTTGCGCTCTCAGTTGTAACTCTTCGTCAGCCATCTCTTCCTCTTCATTAAAAAAGTTTCTGCTTTCAGAAGTGTAGCAGGAGTTCGGTTATAGAATCGAGATAAATGTCCGGTCTGGCCTGCGGAAGATTTTTGCTGCTGGGAAATTGACTTCGCACGCCCACGGTTAAGACGTGCGCGCGGCGACCCATCTCTATGTCTTCGGGCACGTCGCCGACGTAGGCGCACACATGAGGCGCGGCATTCAACTCGCGCATAGCACACTCCAATCCTTCAGGATGGGGCTTCTTGTTGGTGGTCTGCTCATGGCAGATTAGAACAGGGAAAAGGGAATCAAGCTCCTGCTTTTTTAACTCGTCCAGAATGCGCGAGTGATTGCCGCTGCTGACGATGCCTAGACGGTAGTCTTTGTTGTGAAGCTCAACTATAGTTTCTCGCGCGCCCTCGACCATGGGGGATTCTTCCACAGCGTAATGTTGCACCCAGAGGGAATCGGCCCGTTCCCACTCTTCGCGCGGCAAGCCCATGATTTCATACATAGCATACCAGTTGGGCGTGTAGTGCCGGTCATAAAACTCCCTGTCGAATTGAACGTCGAATCCTTCCAGGCTCTTCTGAAATGCTACGAATCCGGCGGCGGACGAATCGTTGAGCGTGCCGTCCCAGTCGAATAGAAGTGTGTTTATGAAAGGGAGACTTGCGAGCATCATGCAGGAATAAATGAAGCGTATTACTCGTCGTTGTCAATGCGTATCTTCATGTTGCGCAGCGTACGCATGTCTTCGTCCGTCAAATCCAGCGCGGCCTCCCGTTCTCCATCCTCTTCCAGATCGTTCGGGCGCAATCCTATCTCCAGTCTGAGCGTCAACTCCATCTCGTAGCCTGCATCGCGCAGCCGGTCTATAGCCTCGGCCACTTCACGCGAATTTTCCACAGCAGAATTGATTGCCGAGCCTATCTCCTGCACTATCTCTTTTGCTTGATCGTCCAGTTCCAAGATTGTCCCTTTATGTGGAGCGGGGGTCGCTTTGTCCTAAGTTCTGATTGATGCTAAACGAGATGCGCATTCACGGTCAATCTTATGTGCCGTGATTTCTATGGCTAAGAAAAGATGATCCGCCAAATCACGCGAATAGACACGAAGAAGAGACAGCAGATTCGTGTCGCTTCGTCTGATTTGGCGGACTATCTATGCCCCCTCTGAAAATGAACTGACACTACGAAACCGGTTCACGCTCTTGTTAGCTCTCGGCTACTTCGCGGATAATGAATCAACAGTTTGATAAACACGAAGCTGAAGAGAAAATATCATGGCATTGAAAACTATCGCTGAACAGCGTGACCATTTTCGGACTTCTTCCGGCATAGAACTCCTGAACGATTACAATCCGTCGAACACGGAAGCGCCCGATTATGAAAAAGATTTAGGCTCGCCGGGCGAGTTTCCCTATACGCGCGGAATACGCCACAACATGTATCGCGGAAGGCTCTGGACTATGCGGCAGTACGCGGGCTACGCGACGGCTGAAGAATCGAACGCGCGATACAAATATCTGCTGGCACAGGGGACGACGGGGCTTTCCGTGGCGTTCGATCTCCCAACGCAGATAGGGCTTGATTCGGATGATCCACTGTCTGCGGGCGAAGTCGGTAAAGTCGGAGTCGCAATTGATTCGGTTGAAGACATGTTGAGACTCTTTGACGGCATCCCGCTCGATACCGTCTCGACTTCGATGACAATTAACGCGACGGCCTCTACGCTGCTCTCTCTTTACCTGGCGGTTGCCAGACGGCAGGGCGTGACGTTCGACAAAGTTAACGGCACGATTCAGAACGATATTCTGAAAGAGTACATTGCACGCGGAACCTACATCTACCCTCCTAAACCTTCGCTTCGATTGGTGACGGACACGTTCGCTTTCTGCGCGCGCGAGGTTCCGAACTGGAACACGATTTCAATCAGCGGTTATCACATACGCGAGGCTGGCTCTACGGCAGTTCAGGAAGTAGCGTTCACGCTGGCAGATGCCATAGCTTACATAGAAGCGGCGCTCGCCGCCGGGTTGAAAGTGGACGAGTTCGCGCCGCGCATCTCATTCTTCTTCAACGCGCACAATAATCTTCTTGAAGAGATAGCCAAGTTTCGCGCGGCGCGAAGATTGTGGGCGCGCTTGATGCGTGAACGCTTCAAGGCGCGCGACCCGCGCTCTATGATGCTCAGGTTTCACACGCAGACCGCAGGC
>DATHJK010000527.1:0-11756 GCA_035316225.1 Pyrinomonadaceae bacterium | reverse complement strand
TCTCTACTGCGAGCTTGCCTTCGGATTGAGCCAGGTCAAGATGGGCGACGGCTTCAGAGACGGCCAGGAATCTGTGAACGTCGTCTGCGCCGGGAAACAGTTCGCGCGCCACATCCCATGCGGTTGCGCCCGTCCCGGGCACAAGCCTGATAACTTCCGTCTGCCGCTCGCTTATGGCGCGAATGTAGCGGTTGAAAAGCTCCTCATAGTCCGTGACCGCTTCGCCGTGGCCGCCGTAAACGAGCGTAGGCGAGAGTGAGCGTATGCGCGCCAGACTCACCATGTATTCGGCGAGCGAGCGGAATCTTCTGGAAGGGTCAACCGGGTCGGGCGAGAGAATAGGGTTGGGCGTGATTCTTTTGAGAACGCAGTCGCCTGCGATTACTGTGCGGTCGGCTTCGCGCAGGAAGGAGCAGGAGCCGGGCGTGTGCCCCGGCGTATGTATTACTCGCAGAGTGCCCGTAGCGAAACGCAACTCCTCTTCATCATTCAACTCGGCATATTCGTTATCTTCCAATGAATCTGCATACTGGCGCACGCCCTCGTACATGCGGCGCATCTCTTCTATCTCTTCTTCGGGTACGCCTGCGCGCGAGAGAAGCTTGCGATGCTCCTCGTGCTCCAATCTTCCGGCGCGATGACCTGTCTCCCATCCGTGAACGAAAACCTCCGCATTCTTCGCTTCATCCCTTAAAGAACGCGCAAGCCCGCAGTGATCTTCGTGAGCGTGCGTGAGCACTATGCGCTTGATGTCTGAGACGCGAAATCTGGCGCGCCTCAACCCTTCGCGCAGAGCTTCGACCGCCGCTTTCGTCTTCGGCCCCGTGTCAATCAGCGTCACAGGCTCTTCCGCGATTAGATAACAGTTGACAGGCCCAACGTAGAACGGCGTCGGCACGGAGATAGGAATAATATGCATAGAGAGTCTGGAGTCTGGAGTCTAAGGTCAAAGACATTTTCTTGCCTTTGACTCCAGACTCCAGACTTTTTTAATACGTGTACTTGTTCGCTTTAATCATCACGTCCGCGATGCGCTGGCGCGCGGCGACTGTGTTGATGGGCGTCCACTTGGTAAAGCGGCGCAGGGCGGCCAGAAGGGTGCGCAACTCGTCGCCGTCGCTCATGGCGGCGAGCGTGTTTTTGGCACTGGCTTCTACGCGCTCGATTGCGTCGTTGCAGAAGACGCGCGTCATGTCTACGTAGCGCGCCGCAGCTTCTTCACCCTGCGCGCCCGCTAACTTCTTCGTGCGCAGGATGGCAGATTCCATGGCGTAAACGTCCATGATGATGTCCGCGACGCCTGTCAGGATTTCCTGCTGCTCCGCGAGCGCCATCATGTATTTCTGCGCCGCTGTGCCCAGCGTCATCAGCGCAACCTTCTTCGCGTTCTGCACAGCTCTGGTCTCAACGGCGAGAAGGCTTTCGTCTTCGTCAAAGCCTGACATCTGAGGAGAGAGCATTTCGTCCATCAGAGCCTGCGCTGCCGGAAGAAGAGCTAGCTGGCCGCTCAAGGCGCTCTTCATCAAGCGTCCGGGGATGAGCATACGGTTGATCTCGTTAGTGCCCTCGAAGATTCTGTTGATGCGCGCATCGCGGTAAGCGCGCTCTGCCGGATAGTCAGCCGAGTAACCGTAGCCGCCGTAAATCTGCACCATCTCGTCCGCCGCGTAATCCACGTATTCCGAGAGAGCGACTTTTACGATTGAACACTCAGCCGCGTACTCTTCAATCGCTCTGAGCTTTGCGTTCAGGTCGTGCGAATCTCCGCCGCTATTGATGCCTGCTTCAATCAATCCGAGCGTGCGATAGACAATCGTTTCGCCAACCCACGCGCGTATCGCCATCTCGCCCAGCTTTCTCTTTATCGCTCCGAAACTTGAGATGGATTTCCCGAACTGGTGGCGCTCGTTCGCGTAGCGCACAGCTTCCTGGTTCATCAACTTCATGCCGCCCACGCACATCGCGCCCAATTTGAAGCGACCGATATTCAGAATGTTGAAAGCTATCTTCGCGCCCTTGCCGACTTCGCCTAAGAGATTAGAGACGGGAGTTCTGACATCGGAGAGGACTAGCGCGGTCGTGCTAGACCCCTTGATGCCCATCTTGTGCTCTTCGGCTCCGCTGGTTAATCCATCCTGACGTTCGACGATGAAGCCTGTGAACTTGTCGCCGTCAACTTTTGCGAAGACCACGAACACGTCTGCAAATCCGCCGTTCGTAATCCACATCTTCTCGCCATTCAAAATGTATTCGGTTCCGTCTTCGCTCAAACGCGCGGTCGCTTTGGCGGCCATAGCGTCCGAACCCGACCCGCTTTCCGTCAGCGCATAGGCCGTAATCAACTCGCCCGAACAAATCTTCGGCACGTACTTTTGTTTCGCCTCTTCAGTGCCGAAGTAAACGATTGGCAGAAGACCGATGCCGCCCTGCGCGCCCAGCGTCGTTGCGAATGATGCGGAGCGCCCGGTCATCTCGCCTACGATTGCGCCGCTCGTCTGGTCAAGTCCGAGTCCGCCGTACTCCTCCGGGATGCTAGCGCCTATCACGCCAATCTCCGCAGCGTGGCGCACCATCGAGCGCAGAAGTTTCCAGTCCTTCTTCTCCAGATCATCCGTGCGCGGCAGCACTTCGTTGTCCATGAACTCGCGCGTCGCTTCCGCTATCATGCGGTGCTCATCTGTGAAATCCTCCGGCGTAAAAATCTCTTCCGGCGTTCGCTCTTCAATTAGAAAACTTCCACCCTTGAAAATTTTTCTCTCTTCGACTACGGCAGACATAATTTTATCCTCTCTTTGCAGGGGCAGGTCTTCATACCTGCCTGACTGATAACGAAAGCGAGCGGGCAGGTATGAAGACCTGCCCCTACAATTAAATTCTCTCAAAAATTCCGGCTGCGCCCATGCCGCCGCCAACGCACATGGTGACCATGCCGTAACGACCATTGCGACGCTCAAGCTCTCTCAAGATAGTCGCGGTCAGCTTCGCGCCCGTGCAGCCAAGCGGGTGACCAAGCGCAATCGCGCCTCCGTTGACGTTAACTTTTTCCGCGTCGAGTCCGAGCGTCTTGATTACGGCGAGCGATTGCGCGGCGAAAGCTTCGTTCAATTCGATGACATCAATCTGGTCCAGCGTGAGTCCGGCCAGCTTCAACGCTTTTGGAATCGCGTAGACAGGCCCTATGCCCATCTCTTCGGGCGGGCATCCGGCTGTGGCGTAAGCCACGAACCGCGCCATAGGTTTTGCGCCCAGAGCCTTCGCTCTTTCATCCGACATCACAACCACGGCAGCCGCGCCGTCAGACATCTGCGAAGCATTGCCCGCAGTGATTGTGCCTTTCAGGTGAAACGCCGGTCTCAATTTTCCGAGGGATTCCATGCTAGTGTCTCGTCGCACTCCTTCGTCCTCTTTGAAAATTACCTCGCGCCTGCGCTTCTTACCCTTTTCGTCCAACTCTTCAAACGCCACGGTCAAAGGCACAACTTCATCCGCGAACTTTCCTTCATCAATTGCTTTCGCAGCGCGTTTGTGAGAGCGCAGAGCGAACTCGTCCTGCTCCTCACGTGACACCTCATACTTGCGCGCGACGTTTTCCGTCGCCAATCCCATGTTCAAATAAAAGTCCGGGTAGTGCTCTACAAGATATGGATTCGGGCGAATGATATGACCGCCCATGGGAATCATGGACATCGTTTCAAGTCCGCCCGCAACTGCAACATCCATCCCGCCGCTTCTGATTCTGTCAGCAGCAATCGCAATCGATTGCAGTCCGGAAGAGCAGAAGCGGTTGATTGTCATCGCGCTGGTGTCAACGGGAAGCCCCGCTCGAATCGCAGCCGCTCGCGCCACGTTCATGCCCTGCTCCGCTTCCGGCATGGCGCAGCCCATAATCACATCCTCTATTTCGGCCTTATCCAGACCTTCGACGCGCGCGATTGCCTCGCGGATTACTTCCGCGCCCATCTCATCGGGTCGCGTGTCTCTCAAACTACCCTTCGGCGCTTTCCCCACAGCCGTTCGCACGGCTGAAACGATCACAGCATCTCTCATCTTAAATCCTCAAAAATTTAATCGCTAAACTACTCTGCCTCTTTGCGGGCTTTGCTCTTTTCTTTGCGCCTTTGCGAGAACCTGCAATTATCTTTAAACTCAAGCTAACCAGAGTTCTTGTTTCTCGCAAAGGCGCAAAGGAAAAACTTAAGCTCGCAAAGATGGTCTCCTCATTCATCGCTTCCGATTGCAACCTGAACTTCTTCGAGTTGCGAAAGCTGGCGCAAAGCGCTCGGCTCAATTTCCACTAGAAATCCGCGCTTGCCGCCGTTGATGAGAATTTTCGGAATCTCAAAAATCGTCCGCTCAGCATAGACGGGAAGTACGGAGCGCGTGCCGAATGGACTCGTGCCGCCGACCATGTAGCCCGTGTGTTTCGTCGCACCATCAGGCGAGCAGGGCTGAACCGATTTCACTCCTACCTTGCGCGCCAGATTTTTAGTCGAAACTTCGCGGTCGCCATGCATCAACACTATGAGAGGCTTTCCACTTTCGGTCTCCATCACCAGCGTCTTCACAACCGCGTGCTCGCTGACGCCCAGGCTCTCAGCCGAATGGCGCGTCCCGCCATGCTCCACGTAATCGTAAACGTGAGGCACAAACTCAATCTTCTTCTCACGCAACCACCGCACAGCCGGAGTAATCGGATACTTCATACATTCTAGTCTGGAGTCAAAAGCAAAAGACTGTTTTTGACCTCGGACTCCAGACTCATTACTAATTCCTAAGCGGCTTGCCGGTCTTGAGCATATGCGCCATGCGCTCCTGCGTCTTTCGCGTCCCGGCCAGAGAGAGAAAAGCTTCGCGCTCAAGGTCTAAAAGATATTGCTCGCTGACTCTGGTCGGGTGATTCAGGTCGCCACCCGTCATGATGCGCGCAAGCTTTTCGCCTATCAATGCGTCGTGGTCTGAGATGAACCCGCCGCGCTTCATCTGGTGAATGCCAAGCTTCAGCGTGGCAAGCGCGGGCAAGCCCAATGCTAGAATATCTGTGCGCGGCTGCGGTTCGACGTAGCCGCTTGCCGCAAGGTTAAGAACCTCTTTCTTCGCATCCGCTATGAGACGGTCTGCGTTCATCGAGATGGTATCGTCCGCTCCGAGTATTCCGAACTTTCTGGCCTCTTCCGCGCTTGTCGCAACCTTAGCCATCGCCACGGTCTCGAACGCGCGCTTGATGAAAGGGAACGGGTCTGCGTCCGTCACGTCTTTCGGAATTGAATCGAGAGCGCGCACGGTCATCTCTTTCGTCCCGCAGCCAGCAGGAATGATTCCGACGCCGACTTCCACCAGACCTATATATGTCTCAGCCGAAGCGCGCACGCGGTCTGCATGAAGCACCATCTCGCAGCCACCGCCGAAAGTCATTTGAAACGGCGCGACGACCACCGGCTTCGCAGAGTAGCGCAGACTCATCACTGCGTTCTGGAAGACGCGCACAGCCATATCAAGCTCTTCCCAATTCTCGTCCTGCGCCTCCATCAGCATCAGCATCAGGTTAGCGCCGACGGAAAAGTTCGCGCCCTGATTTCCGACCACCAGACCTACGAAATTCTTTTCGACCTCCGCGAGCGCGCTCCTCAACATCTGAATCGTGTCGCCGCCTAGCGAATTCATCTTTGAATGAAACTCAAGACAAGCGACGCCATCGCCCAGGTCAACGAGCGACGCTCCAGCATTTTTCCTGATGACGCCCGTACGGTCTTTGATGGATTTCAGGATGATAGTGCCCGGCGGATCGCTCAGGGGAACGTAATCACCGGAAGCGAAATCGAAGTAGAACCGTTGACCGTTCTCCGATTTGTAGAAAGATTTAGCGCCGGAGGCCAGCATCTTCTCTACATTCTCAGGAATGCTCTGGCCCTCTTCGCGCATGCGCGAAACACTCTTCTCAACTCCAATCGCATCCCACGTCTCGAAAACTCCAAGCTCCCACCCGAAGCCCCAGCGCATAGCGCGGTCAACTTCGACCACTGTGTCAGCGATTTCGGGAATGCGGTTCGCAGAGTAGCGGAAAGTTCTCGAAAATGTCTTCCACAGGAATTGGCCCACGCGGTCTTTGTTCCAGACGAGCGTCCTGATGCGCTCCGGCGTGTCCTCTATGTTCTTCGCCATGTCGAGCGCGGGCAGCTTTATCTTCTGTTGAGGTCTGTATTCGAGCGAAGCAACGTCCAGCGTCCAGATGTCCTGCTTCTCGCCCTCGCCCTTCTGCTTTCTGTAGAAGCCGCCTTTCGTCTTGTTGCCAAGAATCCCGCGCCCTATCATCGCAGTCAAAAATTCGGGCGCGACGAAAACTTCGCGCTCATCGTCTTCGGGCAAAGCTTCGTAAAGATTTTTGACGACGTGACCGAAGACATCCAGGCCCACAAGGTCGAAAGTTCTAAACGTGGCGCTCTTCGGGCGACCAAGAGTCTGCCCAGTCATCTTGTCCACCTCTTCAATCAGGTAGCCGTCCTCCTGCATCACCTTCATGGTGACAAGAGCGCCGAACGTGCCTATGCGATTGGCAATAAAATTGGGACGGTCTTTCGCCGCGACAACGCCTTTGCCAAGACGCTGGTCAAGGAAGCCGAACATGGAGCAGGAGATTTCGGGCTTAGTCCATTCCGTTCGGATTAACTCGACAAGGTGAAGGTAGCGCGGCGGATTGAAAAAATGTATGCCCAGAAAATGCTGGCGAAAGTCTTCGGAAAAGCCTTCCGCGATTTTGTGAATGGGAATGCCGCTCGTGTTCGACGCTACGACCGAGCCGGGTTTCCTGTGCTTCTCAACCTGCTCGAAGAGTTTTCTCTTGATCTCAAGATTCTCTACAACGGCCTCTATGATGAAGTCACACTCTTTCAGCTTCGACATGTCATCATCGAAATTGCCGACCGTGACAAGTTGGCCCAACTCCGGCGTGAAGAACGCTGCGGGCTTCGCCTTCTTCGCCGCTTCCAATCCGGCGCGCGCAATGCGGTTTCGCACCTCTTGTGATTCGAGCGTCAACCCACGCGCCTGCTCTTCCGGCGTCAACTCGCGCGGAGCAATATCCAGCAAGAGCACGGGGATGCGCGCATTCGCAAGATGCGCCGCTATCTGCGCGCCCATAGTGCCCGCGCCCAGCACTGCGGCTTTTTCGATACGTAGCATAAGAACCTGGGGAAGCCTTTCCTGATGGAATCCTAAACGCCCGTATGATACTGAATGAGCGCTCATTCAGCAAGGGGCATGGCTGATTATTCCGCCGTTAGGATAACTATTACTATGACCGGTTTGTACAATAGTCTCTCCAGCATATACATAAGTCGTTGAGATTGGTTCTGAAGGTTACAGAGGGGCTTGTGCTTGCGACAGGCTCGGGCGTGAACCGCTTCGGAAGTTAAATTCGCTACAGGTAGAGTGTAATCAAGTCGGTTTGATAGCTCTGTACGTCGAGTAATACCTGACAGAGTTCGTAAAGCCATACCTCGTAATCCGTGTCTCTAATGGGTGGCAGGTTGTCCAGGGTTCGCAAGCCGAGCAGTTTCGCAATCTCCTCCCTCTTCAGCCCGCCCCATGACGGGTAACCGTGTGACAGTAGGCCGAAGAGTGGACGTTCGAGCAGCAGTTCCAGAAGGTTCATCGAGTTGAAAATTGCGGGCTTGAAGCTGGCATTGAACATGTGCCGGAATTTCGGGCCGCCGCGCGTGGTGTGTATGATTTCGCCGGTCTGATTGAAATGCGCGCGCAAGATGGCGACGATGGCAAGAGCCTCCGCAGGGGATGGCTCTTCAGGCATGAGGCCGAGCGGCTCCGCCCCTCGCGCGGCCAGTTGCTTCCCGCGCGAGCCGGTTATCAAGTCCCTCAGAGCGCCCTTCCAGTCAACATCCGCGCGCGGCTCTCCCCTGAAAATGCGTTCGCTTGCTTCAAGCGTAGCCTTGATGGTTGACTCGTCTCCGCTTCTGAGCAAGCTCTGAAGCTCAGACCAGTTGAGGCTATAGAACTCGAGTATGTATCCCATGAAGGTCAACTCCCCAGAAGCTCAGGCGGCAGGTAGACGCTATTGGCCTTGAGCGTGAGACCTTTATCCATTGCCAGCCGCGCCAGTCCCAGCCCCCAGATGTCAATCGCCCCTTCCGGCATGTTGCGAATCTCCGGGTTGGAGAATTTTCGTATGTAGCTCGCGTGCCGCTTCTCTATGGCGCTGTCGAAAACATCCTGACTGCGGTAGACGATGGCCTGCGCTATCAGTAGAGCCGATTCGAGTTCGTCGCGTGTGATGCGCGGCAATTTTTCGCTCGCCAGTTCCGATAGAGCTTTTTCAAGTTGTTTCGCGGCTGCTTCATCCCGCCCTGCGGCGATGTCCGCCTCCGCCTCTTTGAGCGCATACGTGCTTTCGGGAAACTCTATGTTCGGGTTCTCGTAACGCTCGCGCTGGATTTCGGAGAGCAGCTTGACTATCTGGTTATCGCGCAGTATCAACGCCACAGAAAGATGTGTGATGACCTCCCACAGGTTGACGCGCGCTTGAGTTTCAATGGCTTTCTTGAATGACCAGTTTGATTGGCGTAAGAAGTCTAAGACAATCTCCTGATCCCGCTCCAGAGCATAGGAGCGACACGCGCACTCCAATGCCCACTTGGCATTGAGCGGGAGGAACCGCTCGTTTCGCCCCGCAAGCAGCTTAGGAGTAATGTCGTCGCGCGGCACTAGCCTCTTCATCGCCGCCAGAAGGTTGCGTTGAAAGACTGCCTCGGACGGTTTGTGCGGATAGTTTCTCACGAACTGCCTCCCTCAAATATTCAGCCGTCTACACTTCTTCAAAGAAAATCGCCTCCGGTTCATAAATAACCTTTTTCTTTTTATTGTAAGGCGCTCTCACTCCGAGGTAGAGAACTTTACTCGGATTCTGACCAAGACAATTTTGAATTGCTTCACCTACCTCACTGACATCCGTCTTAGAGCTGCCCGACATGACATCTGCCTCTGTCTCTGCGTACTCTGGCGTTCCTTGTTTAACCCTGACCCCGTAGAGAGGAGAATTCCGCCAGCCGCACTGCGAGCTGCCGCCCTTCGTTTCCAGGATGACGACGGCTGTCGGGTTTGTTGTATCCGGGTAGACATAGACGATATTGAAGACGTTTGCCCCGTTGAAGACATGCAGGCAATCCTCTTTAAAAGGTATGTTATTCTTATACAGAGTTTGCATAAGCATGTAGACGCCAGCCTGCTCTCCTAATTGTTCACTAAGCGGTCTGATTTCGGACGCCGATTTGGCACTCAACATGTCCTGACCAATATCCATCTCGTCCTCCATCCCCCAGGCCGGGCAAGGAGTCACGGCACCTGCCTTGGCATTCTTGAACATACGGCAAATGCTGTCTTCAAACTCTTCTTGAAGTTCCTCCCTTCTTTCGATCCGTTTTTGTTTGGCTGGAGCAGCGCTGGAGAACCCCATGCTACACCTCCCCTTCAATCAGAAACCAGGCGCTCTGATCGTAAAACTCCTGCGCCTCTTCCCACTCCTCGTCCCTGACGTTTTCATAGATGGCGCGTATGCGCTCGTTTTCATTCGGGTAGCTGGTTTGCAGCACTTCATGGAAGGCCGGGTGGAGATCGAAATTGGGAGCGACCTCGAACATCAGCACAACGAAACCCGCTAGCGCCGACTCCCACGTCAGGCCGTGGCTACGCCCTCTGGCGAGCGCGCCGCGCACCCTACGCCGCAGCCTCTCGTCCGAAAGGTGAGCGACCGCCCCGGCGTGTTGCTCCTTCAGATATTGCGCCATGCGTTTGACAAACTCCTCCTCGGCTGCCGTCTCGAAAACTGCCATCTGCTCTTTACGGATTATCAAGTGCAACCTCCATTTGAGTTTCGCCAGCGGGTTAGTAGAATTTGAGATCATGAGGAACGGGCAAGCGTTCTACCTCGTTGCTCGCAAGAGTATATTTGACCGCTCCGGCACATTCGCGCCGAAGTGTGAAACCGCATCGCTCGACCACCTTACGCGCCCGCTCGTTTTGAGCATTGATTATGATCTGTACGCTCTCGAACCCCGCAGAACGGAGCGCCCACAGCGCGGCCAGCGCCAGTCCGGTAGTCGCCAAACCGCGTCCACGCACATCACGTCGAAGCCATCCGCCCAGCCGGACGACCCGGTGAGTGGGCTTCAGCGGCACTAATTCCAGCGCCCCGATGAGATCGGAAGAGATAGGGTTGATGGCTACGAACCCGATGTGAGAAGGCTCTTCGCTCTGCCACGCAGCCTTAGAAGCCTCTACCCATCTCCTTGATTCCGCTTCGGTGCAAGGCTGCGGCATCTCGGGCAGCCATCGAGCAATCTCAGGGTCACGCACAGCCTCGGAGAGGGCAGTCGCGTCGTGCGCAGTCGGAGGACGTAGCAACACCCCGCCGTAGGCGAGTGTACCCGTAGATGGCAGCACGATTCTCATAGGATTAGAGTGCAACAATGAGGCCGAATACAAAATAGAGCGAGAATGATTGCAACAGGGCGCGAGCGGCGCGGCGAGCGTATCATTAATAAAATCCCTTTTCAAGAAAAGCTCGGAGAGACTTTTGTGTTCAGGAATGCTCCTTGAAAGGATAGGACAAATAGGTCAACGCTCTATCAGTAGTTTGTCAGAATCTCTTCCGGCTTGAAACCCATCTGCTGAAGCCGGTCGCGCGTCTGCTCTATCATCTCGCGCGAGCCGCAGACGAGTGCGACCGGAGATTTCAGGTGGGGAAGAACGTGGTCCAGAAGCGATTGAACGTAGCCGGTTGGCCCGGACCAGTCGTGGCCGTCCGGGCGAGAGATGACCTGGCGCATCTCCACGCCCGCGTCCTTCCAGCTTTCTGTTTCGTCGCGGTAGCAGAAATCATCAGGCGTGCGCGCGCCGTAAAGAACTACAAGCTGGCCGTAATCGTCATGGTGCGCGAGCGCGGAGCGCAGAGCGGAGCGCAAGGGTGCTACGCCTGTGCCCATCGCAACGAAGACCAAATCTTTGCCCTTCAATTTATCGAGCGCGAATCCGTGCCCGACCACGCTTAAAAGCTCCACGCGATCACCTTCTTTCATTTCGTAGAGCGTGACGCTCGCGCCGACTGTTCGCTTGACTAGAAACTCAAGCTCATCGTCCTCAGGCGCGCTTGCGAAAGCGAAGTAAGACGGAGCTTCTTCGGAAACTTTAAGAACGCCCACCTGACCGGGCGCGAATCGAAGCGCGTCCGCACCCGCTACACCTTCAGGCATCATGTCAAACGAGCGTATGTCGCGGCCTTCCTGACTTACGCGCGTGATGACGAGCGCACGTGACTCTTTCTCGCTCATGAAAGCAGTAAATAGTCCTCTTTCCCTTAAAAAAATCGTCCAGCCGAAAATAGTGTAGCTCAATTTGAGCCGCAATGAAAAAGTGTCATTACCGCGAAACATTTGCTGAGTTCAGCTAGAAAACTGAAGGGTTCTATTCCCGGCAGTTTTTTGAAAGAGGCATACATCAATGAATCCAAATGTAGAACGAATAGAAGACCGGTTGTCGGATTTCACAAGGGACAGGCGCATCCTCATCCTCTCGTTGATGGCGCTCGTAATCGGCGCGCTGAGCGCGGTTGTGGCAGACGCGCTCGTCTGGCTCATAGCCATCATATCTAATCTGACCTTTTACCAGACATTCTCGTCGAAACTTATCTCGCCCGCGGGTCATCATCTGGGCTTGCTGGTGATTCTGATGCCTGCGCTGGGCGGGCTTGT
>DATHJK010000526.1:0-2980 GCA_035316225.1 Pyrinomonadaceae bacterium | reverse complement strand
CTCGGCTACTACTCCAGTAACTCGGCGCAGGCTGGCGAGCGTCGCCAGATACGTGTGCGCGTGATGAGACCCAATCTGGTCGTGCGCTCACGCGATAGCTACATCACTGGCAGCCCCACAAACGCGCAGAGCGGCCAGCAGAACGCTCCCGTTCTTCGCGGCAATCACATTATACGGAATTTAGGCGCGAGTTCGACGGGCACAAATCGTTAACAGAGCTAATTACAGAAGCGATTAAATGAGATAGCCCATGGTTTGCTACGTGGGCTATCTCATTTTGCTTGAAGGCGCTCGAAAATCTTTCAATCGCCCAACTCTTCAATCTGCTTTTCTAGCGCGACGAGCGTGCGCTGCAACATCTGGCGGTGCGCGGGTCTGGTGGCGCGTTCCAGTTGATCCAGCGTGCGCGCACGCGAAAGCTTCAACGACTCTATTTGTTTGAGTCGCTCTCTTTCCTCCGGCGAATCCGGCAGAAGCGCGCTTCGCTCGGCAAGTCGCGCACGCTCCTCTGCCTCCTGCACCTGATCCTCAACAGCCTTGCTTTCCCAGCCACGAGCCATAATTGAAGGGATGAGGGATGAGGGATGAGGGATGAATAAGATTGAATCAATTCTTCATTGACCTATCTATTCAACCCCTTTCATCCCTCATCCCTCATCCCTCATCCCTTTCATACTACCGTTCCGTCTTTAACGGTCGCGTTCTTAGGCACGATGATGATGTGGTCGCGTATGTAGTAGCTGCCGTCGGGGGCGTCCGTTTCTTCTAAGCCGGCCTCGTTCAGCAGGCGAACGCCAGCGCCTATGCGCGCGTTCTTGTCTACGATTGCGCGGTTGATTATTGAATCTTCTCCGATGCCTATGCGCGGGATTCCCGCTGCTATGTCTTCGCGCATTTCTTCAATTGACTGGTAGTAGTCTGCGCCCATCAGTATGGAAGATTCTATGTGCGCGCCGCGCTCTATGCGGCTGCGAAGACCTACGACCGAGCGCCAGATGCGCGCGCCGTTGACTATGCAGCCCTCGCTAAGGATGGAATCGCGTATCTCGCAGTTGTGAACTTTTGACGAAGGCAGAAAGCGCGAGCGCGTGAATATCGGCGCGTCCGCGTCGAACAAGTTGAACTTCGGCACGGGCGCGCTCATATCAAGGTTCGCATTGTAGAAAGCTTTTATAGTTCCTATGTCCTCCCAGTAACCGTCGAACATGTACCCCTGCACTTTACCTGTCTTAATCGCAGCCGGAATTACTTCGCGCCCGAAATCGAGCCATGATGAGTCCATCGCCAGCAGTTCTTCCATCTTCTCGTACTTGAAAACATAGATGCCCATCGAAGCGAGAAAGGGACGCGCTCGCGCCTCGTCCGCGCTCAGCCCCAGACTCGTCGTGTCCACCTTCATCGCTTCGAGCGCTTCACCCTTTGGCTTCTCGCTGAACTCAACGATGCGCCCCATTGAATCCGTCTTCAACAATCCGAAACCTTCTGCGACATCCGGCGCGCATGGTATGACGGAGACGGTCACGTCCGCGTCAGTCTCGTAATGGCGAGCGAGAAACCCTCTGTAGTCCATCCTGTAAAGATGATCGCCGGAAAGAATCAGGAGCGTATCAATTCCCCAGTCCCTGATGTGCGGCAGAACCTGTCTAACGGCGTCGGCTGTTCCCTGAAACCATTGCGGGCTTTCCGGCGTCTGCTCTGCGGCTAGAATCTCGACAAAGGCGTCCGCGAAAGGCGAGAAGCGATAGGTGCGCGCAATGTGACGGTTGAGCGAAGCGGAGTTGTACTGGGTCAGCACGAAAATCCTGATGACCTGCGAGTTGATGCAGTTTGAAATCGGCACATCAACCAGACGATACTTTCCGCCTAAAGGCACGGCAGGCTTGGAACGTTCTTTCGTTAGCGGGAAGAGGCGCGAACCCGCTCCGCCACCCAGGATCACCGCCAGCACATTATGCTTGACCGCCATCGCTTTTCACCAAATGAGAGAAATTGTTTGAGCTTTGATTGAGCATAGCCGCAAAACCCTCTGCGATTCAAGACAAGTCGGGCGGCGCAAGCCGCGAGCGCCGATTCGACAAAACCGGCTAATCGCTAAAGAAAGCCTCTGAAATCATGCTCTGCTCAGATTTTTCCGGTATTGTATTGAGCGGATGCCAACCAAATCAAGCCTCACAGTGTCTATACAGACTGGATTCAGCTTTATGAATAACTCTGCATGACGCTATAAAGATTATGAAAACTTGCAGGATAATCTTCGCAGCTCTGATGACATGCAGTCTCTGCGTCTCCGCATTTGCTGATTTGAAAATCGTAACCAGAACGACCTACTCCAACGATTATTACGATGACATATATTATTTCAAGGGGGTGCGCGAGCGCGAAGAGCGGATTCTTAAGAACGGACATAGCGGAATCGTACTCATTTACCAGTGTGATCTGAAGCAGCAGATTAATCTGCTCACCCAGTTAAAAAAATATACTGTCGAGACATTTCAGCACATGCGTGAGAATAACGATTTCTACCGCGCAGAATTCAGGCGAAGACATCCCCAGCCAAGACCGGGGCGCGGCGGCGCTGTAACCTATACATATACTGTGGCGGATACAGGTGAAAGGCGAGAGCTTTACGGCTTTCAGGCGCGCCGCATTAAAAGCACCATTGTAATTTCGCCCGCTCCCGAGGCATGCTTTCAAGAAGGTTATCGCTTCGAGATTGATGGCTGGTACATTGATCTGCTCTACGGGCAGCGCTGTTCACCGAATATTTCGGGTGCGCTGCTTTATGAAGGCCCATTCGAGGGTCAAGAGTTTCTTAATAACATGATCAGCAGACCTGGATGGAAACCGAAGCAGCGCAAGAACTGTAGAGATTCGGACGACTGGTCTGTTTATAAACGAATCGGCGAAGCCCACATGGGCTTTCCAGCTTCGCTTACCATCACGCACTATGATCGCGCCAGCGGCGGAACGCCCTACGTTA
>DATHJK010000525.1:0-7497 GCA_035316225.1 Pyrinomonadaceae bacterium | reverse complement strand
GCAACGGAAAAAATACTCCGGTGCAGGGGTCGAGTGCGGACATCTGCAAGCGCGCTCTGCGTCTTCTTCATGATAAGTTGAAGGAGACCACGGCAAAGATCGTCAACGTAATTCATGACGAGATTGTTGTTGAAGCGGATGCTTCTCAGGCGGAAGATATTGCCCGGACTGTTGAAGACGCTATGTGTGCAGCGGGCGAAGAATATATAAAGAAAGTCCCGGTGAAAGTGGAAACGGAAGTCGCGGACGAGTGGGTGAAATGAGATTGCGGACAGGCGGATTTCGGATTGGAATCCAAGTCGAAGAGATAAGCTGTTAATCCAACTCAATTCAGTTCCTCAAATCCGCCCGTCCGCAATTTCAGTGACTTATCCAAGCTGGTGAATCTTGCCGAACATTACGAGCAGCGCGAAGACCAGAAGGCCGAGCGCCAACAGCGATATTAGAATAGATATGACAGAAAAGATTTTATCTCCCATAATTTCCGCCTGATAGAAAGCAGTTCTCGTTTCTTGAACCCGAATTGTATCACCGCTCAAGCCTTCGCTGCACTCTTCGGCTAAACCACCTTTTAGCTTCCTGTATTGCTAGTCGCTGCATCCGCCGCCGCTCTCTGCCTTGCGGCGCTACCGCGCCAGATGAAATAGACGGGGATGCCCGTGAACACAATCAGGTAGCCTATGCCGGAAGTCCACGGCGCGAGGTAGGCAAGGTCAAGCACGAAGAGCGCAGCTATAAAGATGTAGAGGGCGGGCGCAAGTGGGTAGCCGTAAGTTTTGTATGGGCGCTCCATCGTCGGCGCTTTGCGGCGCATGACTATGACAGCGCCGACCATCAGCATGTAGAAGATTAAATCAGCCGAGACTATGTATTCGAGAAGTTGCGTGTAGACGTTGCCGTAGGTGACTGCGCCTGTGCGCCCATCTACAGTCACCGTGCGCGGCAGCGTCAAAACGGAAGCCCAGACGCCCTGCATTATAAGCGCGATTGCCGGAACGTGGCGCGCGTTCAACCTGCCCACCCGCGAGAAGAATAGATGGTCGCGCGCCATTGCGTAATAGACTCGCGCGCCAGCAAGGATAAGACCGTTGTTGCAGCCGAATGTAGAGATCATAATCGCAACGGCCATCATCACAGTGCCCGGCGCGCCGAATATCGCCTGCATGGTTGCCGTCGCCACGCGGTTCTGCGGCGCTGTCTGAATCGCTTTAAGGGGGAGCGTGACAACGTAAGCCAGATTCGCAAGAAGATAAAGACCGACGACCGCCGCGCAGCCTACAAGAAGTGCGCGCGGCAAGTTTCGTCCGGGATTTTCTATCTCGCCTCCTGTGAACGTCACGTTGTTCCAGGCAGACTGCGCAAAGAGCGGCCCCGTCATTGCTCTCCCCAGAAGCATCAGGAGCGCGAGCGCGCCCACGGCGCGTAAATCACTTTGCGCTGTTTGCGGCGACCACCCGTTGGCCCACGGATTCCACCACGAAGAAGTAAAAGCCGCCGCTCCGCTCGCCATTCCAACTTTCCATCCGAGCGTTAATCCGATAACGATGAGGCCAACGAGCGCGGCGGTCTTCGTGAACGTGAAAGTGTTCTGTATGAACTTGCCCGTCTTCAACCCGCGCGTGTTCGTCCACGTGAGCAGTGCTATGAGAAGCACTGCGACGAGTTGTTGCGTTGAGAGGCTGACGGCGTAGCCGCCCGCGCGGTGAGGCGCGATGATGTAATTGTCGCCGGAAATCTGCGGAACAATCACGCCTGTGAAGTTGGCGAAAGCCACGGCGACCGCCGCAATCGTGCCCGTCTGCATCACCAGGAAGAGAGACCAGCCGAACAGAAAGCCCAGTGCCGGGCCGTAAGCTTCGCGCAGGAAAACATACTGCCCGCCAGCTTTCGGCATCATCGCCGCGAGTTCCGCGCAGCAGAGTGCGCCCGTGATGGTCAAGAGACCTGCGAGCGCCCACGCTGCCAGAAGCCAGCCGGGCGAGCCTACTAGCCTAGAAGATTCTGCCGAGGTGATGAAGATGCCGGAGCCTATCATGGAGCCTACGACGATCATCGTCGCGTCCAGCAGCCCCAGCCCGCGCACCAGCTTTTCAGTCTTGCTTTTTAGTTCGCCCATCACACAAAAAGGGGAAGTGGTTCAAGCGCCCTGCCTAAAAGACATTAATAGCATGATGCATATCTTCAACCCTTCGCGTCTTCTTAGCGCCTCCAGCGTCTTTGCGTGAGGATGATTTCTCGCAAAGACGCTGGAGGCGCTAAGAAGAGCGCAAAGGAGTTTTGAGTTTAGCTCGCCAGTCTTCCTTTAAGACTCTAAACGCCTATCTTCTGCGGGTTCTGCCGCGCCAGTGCGTCTGCCTGGCGATGAAGGTCACGCGCCTCGTTAAGAAGCTTTCGGAAATCATCGTTGGCCTTGCGAAAATCTGTTTTGGCCTGATCCTCTGCTGCGCCGCCCTTGCCGTAGTTGTCGTGCATGATTTGGGCGGCGTCGCGTCGTCGCTTGAATGCCTCTATCTGTTTACGAAATGCCTGCGCCTTGAGCTGAAGATACTGTTTGTAAACAGGGTCTAAGTCCAGCTTGGATGCTTGCTCTATCTTCTGCGCGGCGTTCTCGCCATGCTGTATACCGTCGTCAATCGCTTTGATTGACTCTTCCAGCAGCCGCCTGACTTCATCTGGCTTGTTCTCGTCTTCGGCTTTGCTGATGTCGCTCAGCTTGTTGTCGTTCTCGTCGGCGATTCGGTCAACCTCTGCCAAATCCTGCTCGGCCTGCGCGACAAGCTTGTTTGCCTCCGCGCGGCTATTGTTCGTTAGACTCTTCAGCGCGCTGCACGCGAGCGTTAATGAGGCCAGCAGCACCAGCGCCAGTGCCGCGTTGACTCTCTCCTTATTGGGCATAGCTACTTAAATTGTCCTTTCAGGTTTATGGGCGGATAACTTAATAGGCGGCTCGGCCCCGCGAGTTGGGCCACTATAGCATCTCGCGCCGCACTTCTTGAACCTACTGATTTCGAGACGCGCTTGTCCGGCGTGTATAAACCGTCACGTGAGAGACTGTCAAGGGAAAGGACGATGGAAGGGATGAGGGATGAGGGATGAAAAGGATTGAGCCAATTGCGTGTTGACGCTTTAGCTCATTCTTATTCATCCCTCATCCCTCATCCCTCATCCCTCCTTTCATCCTCCCCTTGCTTTTCCTCCTTCTCTCGCCTAGTCTTGACGGTCGGATGGTGAGAGATTCCTGCCTTCTATGAGAAGTGAAACCCGCTAATTTTCGAAAGATTAAGACTGTCATGATTAAAGACCAGCTTGTTGGATTGATAACAGAGAAGCGTGCGCGCGTGGGCGTCATCGGACTGGGTTACGTTGGACTGCCGCTCATGGTGGAGTTCGCTCGAAAGGGTTTTCGAGCAACAGGCTTTGAGGTTGATGAGCGAAAAGCAGATGAGCTGAACGAGGGGCGCTCCTACATAGGCGACGTGCAATCGTCCGCCGTTAAAGAACTGGTCGGAGCCGGTCGGCTGAAAGCGACCACAGATTTCAGTCAACTGAAAGAGTGCGACGCCATAATCATCTGCGTGCCTACGCCGCTTCGTAAGACGAAAGAGCCGGATGTGTCTTACATACTCGCCGCCGCCGAAGAGATTCAGAAAAACCTGCGGCGCGGCCAACTCGTAGTGCTTGAGTCAACCACGTATCCCGGAACTACGGATGAAATTCTGCTGCCCATGTTCGAGGAGACAGGGTTGAAACTCGATGAAGATTTTCTGCTGGCCTTCTCGCCAGAAAGAGTTGACCCCGGCAACCCGCAGTTCCAGACGCACAACATCCCAAAAGTTGTAGGAGGCTGCACAGAAGATTCAACGCTCGCGGCGTCGCATCTATACTCGCAGATAGTCAACGACGTGCATTCGGTTTCCAGCGCTCGCGTGGCCGAAGCCGCAAAACTGCTGGAAAACACATTCCGCGCCGTCAACATAGGAATGGCGAACGAGATGGCGCGTCTCTGCTACGCGCTCGGCATAGACACATGGGAGGTGATACGCGCCGCCGCAACGAAACCTTTCGGCTTCATGCCGTTTTATCCAGGCCCCGGAATTGGTGGTCATTGTCTTGTTAGCAATGAAACTGTGGTCGTTCGTTCCTCTGACGGTAAAGATCAAGTGAAGCCTCTGGAATTGGTCTTCAATGAACACATCTCTACTGCCCGTAAGTTTCCGGTTGGCGACGGAGAAGTGATTTACAAGCCTCAGTTGAAAGCGCTTTCGCTCGATATAGAATCAGAACAAGCGCAATGGAAGCCCGTGCGCTATTTGTTCCGACGTAAGGCGTATAGCCCGATTGTCACCATTACGACCAGCGATAATCGCCGGTTGAGCGTCACAGACCAACACCCTATGCTTGTCTGTGATGACGATGGGAAGATCAAACAGAAGTTTGCCAGAGATTTGAAGAAGGGCGACCGCCTGCCGCTTCATTGTTTACCTGCTCCGGTGGCAGGTGGCTCGGAAGATACAGTGCACAGCCCGACTCTTGACCTGCTTCCCCTGATCTCGCCAGAGATAGCGGCGAAAGTGCGTGTCAGAATTACAGGCGGCTCCTGGTCAGAGCATCGCGGCGCGCTAAAAAAGAGATTGCCCTGTGCAATAGTTCAGGAGCTTGTCAGGCAGGATTATGTCCCACTCGCAGATTTTCTGGCACTCGAAGAGGCGGGCGAACTCAATTTATCTCATGAGTCCTTACGTCTCCATACAGGACGTGGTCCAAGCGCTACCTCTTTCCCGTCGGTTCTAAAGCTTACCCCAGGTTTTGCGCGACTCATCGGCTATTACTTGGCCGAAGGTTGTACGACCGCTGAGCGTGGAAGAAAGCGCGTGCGCTTCAGCTTCAATCGCGACGAAGCGGAGTTCATCAACGATGTCTGCTCGTTGATGGAGACGGAACTCGGTATTAAAAACTCTCTTCATCACTCCCGCATGGATAGGGTGACGCATATACGTGCCGCGTCCTCTCTGTTTGGCTGGCTGTTGACAGATGTGCTTGGCTGTGGCTGCCGCTCTACGGAGATGCGCGTGCCGGATCTGCTAATAAATCTCTCGCCGCTACATCGTCATGAATTGCTGAAGGGTTTGATTCGCGGCGATGGCGATGTTTACGTGCGAACAGGCATGCAAAGCTATCGCAAGAACGGACGAACATATTCGCATCACAACGCTTCAGCAGAAGTCGGCTATTTCAGTAGCAGCCCGCATCTGTTTCAGCAAGTTATCTACCTTCTGCAAGATATGGGCTTTACTCCAACCTTCAAGCGTACCAAGCCGCATTTGCAAATAAAGGGGCGCGAACAATTGCTGCGCATGCGAGATTGGTTTGGCCCGAAGGGAACGAAACTGGAAAATTATTTCAAAGAGAGTCGTCGCATTCTCCAGAGCAAGACGTTCAAGCGAAGAGGGAATTTAATCACTGTTCCAATCAAATCCGTCGAGATTACAGCCAACGGTCAGCCCGTTGATGTCTACTCCATAGAGGTTGACGATACACATACTTTCGCTACTTCTTACGGCATCTACGTTCACAACTGCATTCCTTTAGACCCTCACTATCTGTCATGGAAGGCTCGCCAGCATGGGTTCGATTCTCGCTTCATAGGGCTTGCGGAGGAAGTGAACTCCCGTATGCCTGAGCACGTCGTCACGCTCATCTCTGACGGATTGAACGACGAGCGGAAAGCGTTGAAGGGTTCGCGCGTGTTGCTGCTGGGTGTGGCCTACAAAAAAGATATTGACGACGTGAGGGAAAGCCCTGCGCTCTCTATTATTGACCGGCTGCGCGCTAAGGGGGCAGAGGTTCGCTATCACGACCCGTACGTCGGGGAAGTCCGCTTCGACGACGCGCACACGGAGGGCGGCGGCGAGCCTCTTTCAAGCGTCCAGCTTACGGATGAAGAACTACGCTCGTCCGACTGCGTGGTCATCATCACAAACCATTCCGGCATTGATTACGGGTACGTATGCAGCCTCTCGTCGCTCATCGTTGACACCAGGAACGCACTGAACGGCGACCTGCGCCGCACAAGCAGCGCAAGGATAATTAGATTATAAAAACAGTGATAAGTGATGAGTGATGAGTGATAAGACGAAGGACGTGAGTGGTGAATGGAAGCTTTCTTCTATTCACAATTCATCTTCTTATCACTTATCACTTATCACTCATCACTTATCACTTTCTTCCATGCTCAAAGTCATTAATGTTGTCGGCGCGAGGCCGAATTTTATGAAGGTTGCGCCGATTGTAGAGGCCATGCGTCGGCGCGCGAGCGCGTTTGCGCCCGTTATGGTTCACACGGGGCAGCATTACGACGAGCAGATGTCGGATGCTTTCTTCCGCGATCTGGGATTGCCCAGACCCGAAGTTTATCTGGGCGTAGGCTCCGGCACGCACGCGGCGCAGACCGCCAGCGTGATGCAGAGCTTCGAGCCTGTGGTTTTAAGTGAGAAGCCGGACTGGGTGCTGGTCGTGGGCGACGTGAATTCGACGCTGGCCTGCGCGCTGGTCTGCGCCAAGCTGCTTGTCCCCGTCGCTCATGTTGAAGCAGGTTTGCGAAGCCGCGACCGCACTATGCCCGAAGAGATAAACCGCCTGCTGACAGATCAACTCGCAGACCTGCTGCTTACGCCCTCTCACGACGCGGATGAAAATCTCTTACGCGAAGGAATACCGCCGCGCCGTATCAAACTCGTAGGCAATGTCATGATTGATTCGCTCTTCGCGCAATTGAAGCGTGCCGAATCTTCGAGCGTGCGCGAGGAGTTTGGCGTCGCGGGTGGCGATTACGCAGTCGTCACGCTTCACCGTCCTTCAAACGTTGACGAGCGCGAGGCGTTTTCGGGCATACTGGGCGCGCTGGAAGAGATAAGCAGGCGAATCAAGATAATCTTTCCCGCGCACCCGCGCACGCGCAAGGCAATTGCAGCCTTCGGCCTGGATGAAAGAATCGCGCGCGCGGAGAATCTTCATCTGGTAGAACCTCTGGGCTATCTGGATTTCCTGCGACTCTACAGCGGGGCGCGCCTGGTGCTGACGGATTCCGGCGGGATTCAGGAAGAGACCACTGCGCTCTCAATCCCCTGTCTTACCTTGCGCGAAAACACCGAGCGCCCCATCACGGTCGAGATGGGCACTAACAAGATAGTGGGCACGAACGCAGAGAGAATTGTGAGCGCCGCGCATGAAGTGCTGAATACGCCGCGCGAGAAATTTTCAAGCCGCGTGCCGCCGCTGTGGGACGGGCACACGGCTGACCGCATCCTTGACGCCATCGAAGGGATGAGGGATGAGGGATGAGGGATGAAGAGAACGCTCATACAAAGACGCGCGAGCAGGACGATGCTGGCGTGCGTAGACGCGGGAACTCGCAGATAAAGAAAGATGGGTTTACTGAACAGGTAGCCTCTTCTGATTCCCAATCCAATACGCCTACACGTCTTCCATTTCCAACTT
>DATHJK010000524.1:0-5361 GCA_035316225.1 Pyrinomonadaceae bacterium | reverse complement strand
CTATAATCCGGCATAGGTTATCAGATATGAGAGCCGGAATAGAACCTCCGAAAGCGCCGGAAACAAAAATGGCTGCCAGATTCTACTGACAGCCATTTATAATAAACTCCATTCAGAATGGGGCGGACTTGCCCTCCCGCGAATTTTCTCGCACGACTACAATTATTTTGGTGGGGATGGAGAGACTCGAACTCTCAAGGGTTGCCCCACTAGTCCCTCAAACTAGCGCGTATACCGATTCCGCCACATCCCCTCAAATTCACTTTATCAAACAACTATTTTCCCTTAATTGCAAGCTGCTTCCGCTTTTGCCGATAATAAACTGCTCTTCTCTTACAGGTCGTTACATCCGTCAATCCCAAACTGTTACCAAATGTCGGAGTATAGCTTACTGACTCTGCGCTGGAGATGCCTGCGGCGCTGTTGCGTTACCGTTCGTCGGCTGCGAAGTTGTGTTCGACGTGTTCGCGTTCCCCTGCGTTGCGTTTGAAGTGCCTTCTTGCGCGGGCACGGTCGCAGGAGTTGAAGAAGGTGAAGGCGATGCCTGCGGGGAAGGCTGAGCGTCAGGATTCGTTGACTGCAATACGGAGCGCGAGCCTGTGATGCCCGGCAGCGATATGGTCAGCGCAATGAGCATGAATCCGGCGGCTGCGCCAATTGTAATTTTTGCAAGCAGTGTCTGTGTCCCGCGCGGGCCGAATGCCGTGCTTGAAATGCTACTGGTGAAGAGCGAACCCGCGTCGGCCTTGCCCGGTTGCAGAAGAACCGCGACGATCAGGACTGCGCAATCCAGAATGAACAGACCGTATAAAATATAGAGCAACAAAGCGATTTTCCTCTTAAACTATCTTTTGTAATTAACTATCTCGCCAAAACTTTCGGCCTTCAGACTCGCGCCGCCCACCAGTGCGCCGTCAATGTCCTCTTGCTTCATCAATCCGGCGATGTTATCGGGTTTGACCGAGCCGCCGTAAAGAATTCTCAAAGTTAGCGCGGCCTCATCGGAGTGCCTTTGCGCGAAAACGCGCCGGATAAACGCGTGCATCTCCTGCGCTTGCTCCGGCGTCGCGGTGCGTCCAGTGCCAATGGCCCAGACAGGCTCGTAAGCAATGATAATACGGGACATGTCCGAGGCTGTCAAACCACCGAGACCGCCTTCCAACTGCCCTTTAACTACCTGCTCGGCCTTCCCTCTATCCCTCTGCTCAAGCGTTTCGCCCACACACAAAATCACCGCGAGATCGGATGTAACGGCAGCCCTGACTTTGCGATTCACAAGCCCGTCCGTCTCTGCGAAAAACTGCCTGCGCTCAGAATGGCCTATGATTACAAACGTCGCGCCTGCGTCCCGTAGCATCGGCGCGGAGACTTCGCCCGTCAACGCACCTTCTTCCTTTTCAGGCGCGCAATTCTGTCCCGCAATCTTGATGTTCGAGCCTTCCAGCCTGTCCGCCACAGTCTTTAGCGAAGTGAAGACCGGCGCAATTACAACTTCGCAATGATTCGCATTCGCTACCAGCGGCTTCAATGCCAGCACAGTCTCCACAGATTCCGAGACCGTTTTATACATTTTCCAGTTTCCAGCTATGACAGGCTTTCTCATAATCATGAGGTCAGAGGTCAGAGGCTAGAGGTCAGTGATTGGCTTTTTACTAATCTCTGATCTCTAATCTCTAGCCTCTTATTTATCGTTTAGCGCTGCGACGCCCGGCAGTTCGTCGCCAGCTAAGAATTCGAGCGTTGCGCCGCCGCCTGTGGAGATATGCGTGATGCGGTCTGCGACGCCCGCTTGATGAATCGCCGCGACGGAATCTCCGCCACCTACAATGACGGTTGCGCCCCGGTCGGCAGCATCGGCAACTGCGCGCGCAATGCCAATCGTACCCTGATCGAAAGGCTTCTCCTCAAAAACGCCCATAGGCCCGTTCCAGATGATAGTCTTCGCGCCCTCCAACGCCTGCGAAAAGATAGCTACAGTCTCCGGGCCAATGTCCAACCCGACGTGGCCCAAGTTAGTAAACTCTATCGGAATGGTTTTGCCTACGGGCTGCTGCTCCTTTATAGGCTCGTAGCTGTCAACAACCTGATGGTCTGTGGGCAGAAGAAGCTCTACGCCAGCCTCTTGAGCGCGGCGACGGATTTCGCGCGCAGTCTCAAGCTTGTCATTTTCGACCAGAGATTTTCCTACGGTGAAGCCTTCCGCCTTGAAAAAGGTGTAAGCCATCGCGCCGCCTATAAGCAGCTTATCAACTTTGCGTTCGATGAGAGCGTTGACGACAGGAATCTTATCTGAAACTTTAGCGCCGCCTAAGATTGCTACGAAAGGATGCTCAGGGTTGCTGATGACTCGACCCAGATAGTCAAGCTCCTTCTCCATCAAAAGCCCTGCTGCCGCCTGCTTCACAAACTTTGTAATTCCTGCGGTTGAAGCATGAGCGCGATGAGCCGTGCCGAACGCATCGTTCACGTAAACGTCGCACAGGCTCGCAAGCTCACGGGCAAACTCTTCGTCGTTCTTCTCTTCTTCCGCATGGAAGCGCAGGTTTTCCAGAAGCAGAACGTCGCCATCAAGCATCACATCAACTTTTGAATGCGCATCTTCTCCAACGCAGTCTTCAACGAACGCCACGGGTTTTCCCAGAAGCTCCGATAGATGCTCAGCGACAGGCCGCAGGCTATATTTCTCAACACGCTCGCCTTTCGGCCTTCCCAGGTGAGATGCAAGGATCACACGCGCGCCCTGTTCCGTTGCATACTGAATCGTCGGCAGCGCCGCGCGTATGCGAGTATCGTCCTCAACCTTCCCGTCTTTAACAGGCACATTGAAATCAACGCGCACGAACACGCGCTTACCCTTAAGGTCAAGGTCTTTGATCGAAAGCTTTTTCATAAGTGAATAGTGATAAGTGATGAGTGATGAGATAAAGGCTTTCGTCTTATCACTCATCACTCATCACTTATCACTGCTCTATTCACATTCCTTTTCCGGCGATGAATTTCACAAGGTCGCGTACGCGGCAGGAGTAGCCCCATTCGTTGTCGTACCATGAGAGTATCTTCGCCATGTTGCCGCCTATGACCTTCGTGTATTCGGCGTCAACGATTGAAGAGTTGGCATTCTTGCGGTAATCGCTTGAGACCAGCGGCTCTTCTGAAAACGCAAGGATGCCGCGAAGCTCTTCGTTGGCCGCGTCTTTCAGAGCCTTGTTGACTTCCTCCGTTGTTGTATCCCTCTCCAAATCCATCACTACGTCAACGAGCGAAACGTTCGGAGTGGGCACGCGAACGCTTATGCCGTCGAATTTGCCTTTTAGCTCAGGCAGCACCAGCGCGACCGCTTTGGCCGCGCCCGTCGAAGTCGGAATCATCGAGAGAGCGGCGGCGCGAGCGCGACGCAAATCCTTGTGCGGAAGATCAAGTAGCTGCTGGTCGTTTGTGTAGGAGTGAATCGTGGTCATCTGCGCCGAGCGTATGCCGAACTTTTCGTGCATCACTTTGGCTACGGGCGCGAGACAGTTCGTAGTGCATGAAGCGTTCGAGATGATGTTGTGCTCGTGTGGGTTGTACTTCTCTTCGTTAACTCCCAGAACGATTGTTATGTCCTCGTTCTTAGCGGGCGCGGAGATGATGACCTTCTTCACAGTGCCGCGCAGATGTTTACGCGCGTCTTCAGCATTGGTGAAACGTCCTGTTGATTCGATGACTATCTCGGCTCCTACGGAAGACCAGTCAATCGCCGCCGGGTCTTTTTCCGAGAAGACGCGGAACTCATCCCCCTCGACTTTGATTCCGTTCTCGGTCGCCGTAATTTCATGATCCAGATTGCCCAGCACCGAGTCGTACTTCAAAAGGTGCGCGAGCGTTTTCGTGTCGGTCAGGTCGTTGACGGCTACGAAATCAATCTCTGTATCGCCGAGCGAAGCGCGAAGAACGTTGCGGCCAATGCGCCCGAAACCGTTGATGCCCACTTTCACTGCCATTGTCTGATTATCTCCTGCTCTTTCGATTTCCAAACCGGCTCTCGAAAAGCGTGCTTTTCGGCATCGCTTTCAACATTCTCAATCAGCGCGCACCACTCGATTCGGGCGCGCGCACGAAGACCCAAATGCTGGCGGGAAAACCTGCTTAGATGATTAACGAGCAAGATTATTCGGCACTGGCTTCCAGTGTCAAGCTGCGCATGTTCAGAAGCCCCGGTTTCAATTCACTCTGCCGACCCGCCGGCAATCTACTGTATACTGCTTTTGTAATCTCCTCTTCATCTTTCTTCGCATATAGTTGAAAATCTAAAGCGAGCTGCTCGCAAGAGACTGATGAGCCACTTTCAGCCAGAGGAGCATCAAAAATGGGACAAAGTATCAGGATTGCTCAGAGCACATGGCGCGCAACTCTGCTATGCGCCGTTATCCTGTTCACCGCCGGTCATATTGAAGCGCAAAGCAACAATCCACCCGGCAACATTCAACCTGATGCGACGCCCTCGCCGACTCAACCTGCGAAGCCATCTCTTGAGCATAGATTCTTCGCCAACCTTCTGGATGACCAGCGCGCCATCTGGACTTCACCATTTCACACGGAGCGAAGCGATATGAAGTGGCTGGTTCCGCTTGGCCTCTCGACCGCCGCTCTGATAGCCACGGATCGGCATACGGCGGGCGCGCTTGCGGACAGCATAGAGAATAGGACGCGGCAGAGGATTAGCAGAGACATAAGCTGGGGCGGAAACTCCGGCGTGGATGTCGGGGTTGCAGCGACGTTTTATCTGGTCGGTCGCGCAACGCACAACTCGCGCGCACGCGAAACAGGGCTGCTCGGCGCGGAAGCTTTAATTGACAGCGGCATAGTAGTGCAGGTGCTAAAGGCTGCAACACAACGCCCGCGCCCGCGCGTTGACGATGCGAGCGGCGAATTTTTTGACCGGGGCAACTCTTTTCCATCCGGGCACGCTATAAGCGCATGGTCGCTTGCCACTGTGATTTCATACGAATATGGACAGCGCCGCCCTGCTGTGCGAATCCTCGCATACGGCATTGCGTCGGCTGTTAGCATCGCGCGCTACACTGGGCGCTACCACTTTCTGAGCGACGCGCTCGTAGGCAGCGCGCTTGGCTATGGCATCGGACGCTACGTTTATTTCAAACATCACGATACATCTCTGGACGCTATGGACGGCACGAGCAGGTCACACGAATCTCGCTCTCGCCTGCTGCCGCTCATAGCGCCTCAATACAGCCGCGCCGAGCATGCTTACGGTCTGGCTCTGGCATGGAGCTTTTAGGTTATCGGCTTTTTTTGTTAAATGTGCGCTCTCTGGCAGAGGTCGATGATTTTTGATGAGGATACTGCTGGTAGAAGATGATG
>DATHJK010000523.1:0-6338 GCA_035316225.1 Pyrinomonadaceae bacterium | reverse complement strand
GCTTTTATACACAGCGCGACGATCCCAATCCGCAGAGCGTTTATGCTCTGTCCAAGCTTGAGGGCGAGCGTCGCGCTTGCGCTGCGTCAGCGCGCACGACCGTTGTGCGTACCGGTTGGGTCTTCGGGACGGGAGGTAAGAATTTTTTGAGTCGCATCACGGAGTATGCAGAGAGCGGCAAGCCTTTGAAGGCAATCACGGACGCCTACGGCACGCCGACTTATTCTGTAGATTTGGCGGCGCGTTTGCGCGAGCTTGCGCTGCTTGATCTGCCCGGACTCTACCATGTGGTAAACGGCGGCGCTGGCGCAAGCTTCGAGGAGTTCGCGCGCGAGTCATTGATAGTAGCCGGGCGCGACACTTCACTCATAGAGAGCGTGAGCATGGACACTCTCTCTCGCCCCGCGCCGCGACCGCGCAACTCGCGTCTTCGCTGCATAGTCTCCGAAGCAATAGGACTCAAGCCCATGCGCCACTGGCGCGAGTCGCTTGAAAGCTTCATACGGCTGGCTGGCGTGAGCTAAGAGAGTCAGGGAGCTTAAGCCATCTGAGAACTCTGTTGGGTCTTATCAGACAGCTTCTAAAGCGCGTGCGCGTCCCCTTCGCTTTCGTGCCCGCCGCACGGGGCTGCAACCTGTCCTCTTCTTACAGCATCTGCTACACTTGCCACTGCGCGCTTCTCTGCTATTATTAAGCTTCTATTTGGTGCGCTCGCCGCCCGGCAATTTTTAAGATGAAGGCTTGAAGTTTATGGTGTCTCAAGATAATCGCTTGCTTCCGTTGCCGCAAGAACGTGGCCTTGACAGGCCGCTCAGCAGTCTCCCTCACTCGAAGTCATACGGATACGGCGCTGGGGCAGAAGCAACGCACCTGCGCGATTACATCAACGTCGTGCTCAAGCGCAAGTGGCTTATATTGACGCTCATGCTGGTCGTCACCAGCCTTGTAGCCATACAGATGTATCGTCTGCCCTCCATCTATCAGGCGGAGGCTACCATACAGATTGAGCCGAAGCATGACAGCATTCTCAAGGCCGGAAGCAACGTGGTCATCAACACGGGCGGCGGGCAGGACGCGCAATACTGGAACACACAACTGAAACTTCTGGAGAACCCTGCGCTCGCACGCCAGGTCGCGTTAACACTAGACCTTCAGAACAATCAAGCCTTTTTTGGCAATCAATCGCAGCAGGGCGTCTTCAGCGCATTGCGCAGAATCTTTTCATCCGAAAGAACGACGAATGCTCAGCCCGCCGCGCACTCGAACATTCCCGTAGTCAGCGAAGAGCGTGCGCGGGAAGAGCAGCTAACGCCGGAGCAATTAAACAAGTTAGAACCTTACGAGGATACGCTGGCCGGCAGTCTGACGGTCGAGCCTGTCATGTCAACCAATCTGGTCACGCTCAAGTTCACGCATCCCGACCCGGCGCTCGCGCAGAAGATCGTCAACACTTTCGCAGACACTTTCGTTTACAACAACTTCGAGCGCGAGACACAAGGGACGGCCAAGGCAACCGAACTGCTGGCGCAGAAGATAGCGGAACTGCAACTGGACATCAGGCGGCAAGAGGAGCAGCGCGTCAACTACATCAGGGAGAACGATCTGCCTCCATCGAAATCTCCGGGCGCAGACCTCTCAGCCGAAAGGCTTGCGCAATTGAGCAAGCAACTGCTCGACGCCGAGAACGAGCGCAAGAATCTTCAGGCGCTATACGAATCGGCTGCCCGCCAGTCCGACCCGAACTCTATTCCCGATGTCGCCGATAACAAGCGTGTAGCAAGCCTTCGAGAACAACTCGACCAGAAGAAGCAGAAGAGAGCGGAGTTGCTGGTCATCTATACGGAAGAGTGGCCCGAAGTTAAAAGAATTGACGAGCAGATAAAGACGCTTGAAGAGGCTCTGTCGAGAGCGCCGCGTGAAGTGCTGGCGACGATGAAGTCTAAGTACGAAGCAGCCGTAAACCGAGAGAACAGCCTGCGCGCAGCTTACAACCAGCAGCACGGCGAGTTCTCGCAGCAGACGCAGGCGCAGATTCAACTGACGATGATGGATCAGGAGATTGAGACTAACACTCAATACCTGAACACTCTGTTGCAGCGCCAGCGCGAGCTTGAGAACACCTCGACCGATACGATGAAGACCAACAACGTGAGCGTCTCGCAGTACAGCCGCGTGCCGCGCTCTCCGGTTGGCCCACCGCGCCTGCGCAACATTTTCATAGCCTTCCTGCTTAGCCTGGGCGCGGGCATCGGCCTGGCGTTTCTGCTCGATTATTTGGACGACACGCTCAAGTCCGTCGAAGACGTTGATCGTTACCTGCACCTTCCTGCGCTGGCGCTCATTCCATCCACGCGCAGCGAGCAGCGCCTGCGATTGAAAGGCGGCGGCGCACCGGCAGAGCCTGGTGATGCCACAGCGCTCGCGCTCCTAACGGACGCTCGCTCGTCCATAGCGGAAGCCTATCGCCACCTGCGAACTTCCATACTGCTTTCATCCGCAGGCCAGCCGCCGAAGACCATCCTAGTGACTTCGAGCCAGCCTTCGGAAGGCAAGACCACTACGGCTGTGAACACGGCGGTCATGCTGGCGCAGACGGGCGCTGACGTTCTGATAGTTGATTGCGATCTGCGCCGTCCTCGCCTGCACGCGCAGTTCAACATCTCGAACGCGCGCGGCGTCACCAACTACCTTTCGGGCGAGGCCGGACTGGATGAGATTCTGCAAAGTTACGAGAGGCTTCCGAACCTGAAACTGATGACGAGCGGGCCTGTGCCGCCGAACCCCGCAGAGTTGCTGGGTTCGGACGAGATGCGAAAGCTTCTGGGCGAACTCGGCGAGCGGTTCACGCACGTCATCATTGATTCGCCGCCCGCCATCTCGTTCACGGATGCTTCCATACTCTCGACGCTCGTGGACGGTGTGATACTGGTCGTTCACGGCGGCAAGAGTTCTCGCGCTGTGGTTCGTCGCGCCAAGCAGCAGTTGACTGATGTGGGCGCGCATATCTTCGGCGTCGTGCTAAATAACGTGAAGCTCGAATCAACGGACTACTATTATTACGCTGGCTACTATTCGAGCTATTACAACTCGGACGACGACGCCTCGGAAGTGGCGGACGCCGCAGTGGAAGAGAGCAGGCCGCGTTGATCACAGGGACGCGCCAACCCGTTAGCGCCTCGCGCCGAAGGATACGGCAGCGCGAGGCGCTTCGTCTTTTCGCTCGCGGTCGATGGCGGTCGCGCATGGGAAATTTTGAGACCTACTACTCGCAGCACTCACCGGCCTCGCTCCTCTTGCTGAACAGATGATAGCAACTGACCAAATAACCGTCGGCGTGATTGGCTGCGGCTACTGGGGGCCGAACCTGCTGCGCAATTTTGTCGAGAACGAAGCGGCGCAGCTTCTATGGATATGCGATCTGGACGCCAAACGCCTGGACGCTATGGGGCGGCGATACCCTGCCGCGCGCACCACGCGCGACTATCGCCAGATGCTCGCAGACCCGCATCTTAAAGCAGTCGTCATAGCAACGCCCGTCGCCACACACTACCAGTTCGCGCGCGAGGCTTTGGCCGCAGGCAAGCACGTGCTCATCGAAAAGCCCATCACCTCAGCTTCACGCGAGGCTGAAGAGTTGATCGAGATGGCTGAAGCCGGAGAGCTTGTGTTGATGGTTGACCACACATTCATCTACACGGGCGCGGTTCGCAAGATCAAGGAGATAGTATCGAGCGGCGAGTTGGGCGAGCTTCTATATTTCGATTCAGTTCGGATAAATCTCGGACTCTTCCAGCGCGACATCAACGTCGTCTGGGACTTAGCGCCGCACGACCTCTCCATAATGGATTACATCATGGAGCGGCAGCCGGAAGCTATAACAGCGACGGGCAGTTGCCACATAGAGCGCGGCATAGAGAACATAGCTTATCTCATGCTGAGATTCCCGGACGATTTCATCGCGCACTTTCATTTCAACTGGCTCGCGCCTGTCAAAATCCGCCGCACGCTCATCGCCGGAAGCCGCAAGATGATCGTCTATGACGACACAGAGCCTTCCGAAAAGATTCGAGTTTACGACAAGGGCGTGATGACCACGCGCACCAACGGCGATACGGATAAGGAAGCCGTTTATCAAACGCTCGTCAGCTACCGCACAGGAGACGTGTGGGTTCCGAAGCTGGATCAGACAGAGGCGCTTCATCACATCTGCCAGGAATTTTTAAGCGCGATTACTGAAAAGCGCCGCCCGCTAACGGACGGCCACGCCGGATTGCGCGTCGTTCGCATCCTTGAAGCCGCGCAGGAATCAATAAAGAAGGGCGGCCAGTTGATAGAATTGTAGAAAAGGAGATGGGAAAGCTCGGATTTTTAATTTCTAATTGCACGTCTTTAGACGTGCTTACACTTTCCGCCTTTAGAACGCAATGTCCGATTCAAGTGTAAAGACGAAAATGAATGTTCCTCTATTAGACCTGCGCGCGCAGTACGGCGCTTTGCGCGAGAGGGTGCGCGAGGCCGTTGATCGCGTCTTTGAATCTCAAGGGTTCGTACTCGGCCCCGAGGTCGAAGCGCTCGAAGAGGAGGTCGCGCATTACTCGCAGGCGCGACATGCTATTGCCTGCGCTTCCGGCTCAGACGCGCTTCTTCTTGCGTTGATGGCGCTTGACGTGAAACCGGGCGACGAAGTAATCACTACGCCGCACACTTTCTTCGCAACCGCAAGCGCGATAACTCGTCTGGGCGCTCGCCCCATCTTCGTTGACGTTGACCCGCAAACTTACAACATCAATCCCTCTTTGATTGAAGGAGCGATAACAAAGCGCACGCGCGCCATCATGCCGGTTCACATCTACGGCCAGTGTGCCGAGATGGACGAGATTCTTTCGGTGGCTGCGCGACATTCGATTCCGGTTGTCGAGGATGCGGCGCAGGCAATCGGCGCGGAAGACAAAGAAAGACGCGCAGGCTCGATGGGCGCAATCGGCTGCTTCAGTTTTTACCCGTCGAAGAATCTTGGCGGAGCGGGCGACGGCGGAATGCTCACGACCAATGATGACAGGCTAGCCGAGCGGCTTCGTATGCTGCACGTTCACGGCGGCGTGACGAAATATCACCACACGGAAGTCGGAATCAACAGCCGCCTAGACGCGATTCAAGCTGTGGTCTTACGCGCGAAGCTTCCTCATCTGGACGAATGGTCTGACGCGCGAGCACGCCACGCACAACGCTACCGAGACCTTTTCTCGGAAGCAGGGTTGACCGAAAAAATTGTATTGCCTTTCGTACGAGAGGACGCGCGGCACATCTTCCACCTCTTCATCATACGCGCGGGCCGAGAGCGTGACGCTCTGATGAATCATCTCAGAGAGAACGGCGTCGGCACTGAAGTTTACTATCCTGTGCCGCTTCATCTTCAAGAATGTTTCCGGTATCTGGGCTACAGCGAAGGCGATTTCCCGGAATCCGAGAGCGCCGCGCGCGAAACGCTTGCGCTTCCCATCTACCCGGAGTTGAGCGACGAGCAACTGTGGTACGTCGTTGACGTGATACGGCAATTCTTTCCTGAGTAGAGGCAGAGGACAAATCCTCTGCTTTTACATTTCTTGCCGTCTCAGAATAGTGTGTAGATGAAGGGAGCAAGCGCGGAAGATTGCGCGAAGATGAGAAGCGCGCTCATCAGCACCAGGACGATGACGATTGGCAGGAGCCAGTATTTTTTGTTCTGCGATAGGAAGAGCCAGATTTCGCTGGCGAGTCTGAGTTTGCCCATCAGAGGATTTTCACCCGTAACCTTCTCTTAATAATCTTCTCTTCTCAAAACAGCCGCTCGAACTGCTCCCTCTTCTGCCTTGTCGTCTTGCGCTTGATCCAGTAGCTATCTCGCCCTGGCTTGCGACGGTCAAGCGGGTCGCGCCCGAAGAGACGCGCCAGCAGATTATAAGGCGTGAAGACGCCGTAGAACATCAAGCCCAACAGCACGCGACTGTTGACGTAGCCAAGCGCAACGGCCAGACGCATCCATGCGTAGTGAAAGCGGCGAGCAAGCGGCGGGATAAACAGACCCGTGAGGAGCAGCAGAAAGCCTATGCCGCCTAGCACCGCCACGACCGTCATGCGACCGCGATGATAGTTCCACGCGGCTATAAGAAGCAGCACGGCGGCAACAAGCAGCGCAGTCTTGCGCGCCTGCGCGTTTGTGATTTCCGCCTTGCGCTCGTCGTCAAGTTTTTGCAGCGGCTCAATCAAGCTGGAACTCCTCCTGCCACGCCCCGGCGTCGTCAACAAAGAGCGCCTCGCCTATGTCGCGCTTATCAAGAATATAATCGCCCATCACAAGA
>DATHJK010000522.1:0-7233 GCA_035316225.1 Pyrinomonadaceae bacterium | reverse complement strand
ACGTGGCGACCGCCGGGGCGATTGACGTTGTGCTCCGTAAAGGCGACGCCACACAGAGAGTTCTTCAGGAAGCTGCATCTGGCTTTCGCATCTCTCTGGTGAAAGAGACGGAATCTGGCGAAGAGGTGCTTGACCTTGATCGCCTTGCGACGGACTCCGAGATGTCGCCGATCATCAAGCTGGTTGACACCATCATCTTCAACGCAATGGAATCGCGCGCATCCGATATTCACATAGAGACGCGCGACACAGAAGTGCAGGTCAAGTATCGTATTGACGGCGCGCTCTACGCCAAAGTTGACCCGATTGATCTGGCGTATCACCAGACGCTTATCTCGCGCATCAAAGTCATGTCGGAACTGGACATCGCAGAGCGCCGCGTCCCGCAGGACGGTCGCTTTCGCGTTCGTTACAAGGGGCGCAACGTTGATTTTCGCGTCTCCATCATGCCGACCGTTCACGGCGAAGACGCTGTGATTCGTATTCTCGACAAAGAGCAGATCAACGAAGAGTTTCGCAACCTGAATCTGGATGTCGTAGGATTCGACGAAGAGGATTTAAGAAAGTTTCGTCGCTACATAGCAGAGCCTTACGGCATGGTGCTGGTCACAGGCCCTACGGGTTCTGGAAAAACTACGTCGCTCTATGCTGCGCTGAACGAGATTAGAAATGAAGAGGATAAAATCATCACGATTGAAGACCCCGTTGAATACCAGCTTCACGGCATCACGCAGATTCCTGTGAACGAGAAGAAGGGGTTAACATTCGCGCGCGGTCTTCGTTCCATCTTGCGTCACGACCCGGACAAGATAATGGTTGGCGAAATCCGCGACACCGAAACGGCTCAGATTGCCATTCAATCGGCGCTGACAGGCCACCTTGTTTTCACGACCGTTCACGCCAATAACGTGATTGATGTCATCGGGCGTTTCCTAAACATGGGCGTAGAGCCTTATAATTTCGTTTCGAGCTTGAACTGCGTGCTCGCCCAGCGACTTGTGCGTATGCTCTGTTTAGTGTGCCGCCGCTCGTACAATCCGTCGGATGACGAATTGATGGAATCGGGCTTGAGGCCGGAAGAGCATCAGGGGCGCACCTTCTACATGAGCGTGGGCTGCGACGCCTGCAACCACACGGGCTATCGCGGTCGCACGGCGATTCATGAATTGCTGAACCTGACGGACAACATACGCGAGATGATCGTGGAGCGCCGCCCAGGCTCGGAAGTGCGTCGCGCGGCTGAGGCCGAAGGGCTGAGGAGCTTGCGCGAGTCCGCGCTCAAGAAAGTTTTCGCAGGCGTCTCTACACTGCACGAGATCAACCGCGTTACGTTTGTTGAAGAGATTAACGTTGGAAGAAGTTGAAGAAAGTGATGAATGCAGAGTGCGGAGTGATGAATTAAAGCAAAAGGCTTTTCTCTTCTGGTTCATCGCTCATCACTCTGCATTCATCACTGCTTTTTAAGGAACTGTAGTAAGAAAGTCGCGTGTAACTTTAATGGCCGTTCGGCTTCTCTGCGGCGGCCTCTGCATCAGAAAGCCCCCTTTCCAGGGAGGAAATTTATGAAATTGAATGCCCGTTTTCGTACACTCGCATCGCTGATAGTGCTGGCCTGCCTGCTTCTTGCTCCGGTGGCAGCCTTTGCGAAAGGTGATAAAAATTTCAAGCGCGGTCTGCAATACGAATCGCAGCAGCAATGGGAGCGTGCGGCTCAGGAGTTCACGCTTGCCATAGCCGCAGAACCGTCGAATCTTGAATACCAATTGCACTATCGCCGCGCCGTCTTCAACGCCTCGCAGCAATTGATGCAGCAGGGGCGCGCGCTGGCAGAGCAGCACGACTATGCCGGAGCTTACAACGCCTTTCGACAGGCTTACGGCTACGACCCTGTGAATCAGTTGGCGCTCTCGGAGATGGAGCGCATGATGCGCTTGCAGGGCGAAGGCGATGGGGCGAGCGTCCTGACGGGCGGCAGCAGTTCTACTAGGAATAATACGCCGCCGGCTGCGAGCGAGAATGGGAATACGGCGACGCCGCCATTGCCGGGCACGTCCAGTTCCCCTGCGCAAGAGCCTGTTGTGCCGCCTGCGCGAACAGAGCCGCTGCGCGTGGTTCAGTACAACAACGCGGATTTGAAGAGCGTCATACGCAGCCTAGCAGCCGAGCTTAACCTTAACGTTATCTTCGACAGCCAGACCTTCCGCCAGCCGCGCACGGTTGACATAAACCTGCGCGACGTAACGACCGCTCAGGCGCTAGACTTCATCTTTATACAAGAGGGACTGTTCTTCCAGAAGTTGAATCGCCGCACGGTTCTCGTAGCGGATCAAACCCGTCGTCCTCAGTACCAGCAGCTAGTCCTGCGCACGTTCTATCTGTCGAACACCAAGCCCGCGGATGCGCGCAACATCATACAGCAGGCCATCCCGCCGCAGCAGGGAAGACCGCAAACCATAGTCATCCCGGACGAAGCTACAAACAGTCTTACGGTGCGCGACACCGCAGAGAACATACGACTCATAGGCGATCTGCTTGCCAGCATTGACAAGGAGCGCGCAGAGGTCGTGATGGACGTGAATATTTACGAGGTATCAAGCTCGGACTTGATGCAGTTCGGCAATCAACTTGGCGATATAGGTTCGACGCTCTTGAACCTGGGCGGAATACAGCAGGGCTACTCAGTTCTTGGCGGCGCGACCAGAGGTGTCACCACAGGCTCTGGAACGGGCGCGGTGAACCTGCCGACAGCCCTGGGCACAGCGCTAATTTTCCCGGCTTCGACAATCGCGGCGTTGCAGAGAAGAGGGCGCACTAAGTTAATCGCCTCTACACAGGTTCACGCATTCAACGGCGAAGAGTCTTCCGCTCGCATAGGCCAGCGCGTGCCGATTCAGACCGCTCAGATACCTTATTACGGAACGAACACCACGACGCCGGGCACGACGCCGGGCGGCACAGTCTCAGGCATCAACTCGTATCCGGGCTATCCGGTCATCCAGTTCGAGCCTACCGGCTTGACCTTGAAGTTCACGCCGCAGGTCTTCCCGAATCTGGATGTGCAGGTGAAGATGAGCATAGAGTCCCGCGACGTTCTTGAGCCGGGGACGCTGACGCCGACCTTCATAGAGCGCACCATCTCCGGCACGGCGCGCATTCAGAACAATCGAACGATGATGCTGGCGAGCGTGGCGCAGAACCGCCAGTCGAACAGCCGTCAGGGCTTGCCGCTGCTTGGCCTTGTGCCAATTCTCGGTCGCCTCTTCACTGCTCCGCGCCGCGACAATGCGGAGACGGACATTGTGATAGCTGTGACGCCGCGCGTGCTTCGCGCTCCGGCAGTGACGCCGCACGACGAGGAGCTAAGACCGAGCGGCACGCTCGCAAACCCGACAGCCAATTCACTTGAAGCGATGGTTCAAGAGGCGGATCGTGAAGACGCGCTTGCAGCCGCGCGACGCATACCGCGTAACGCAGTCGTTCAACTTCCTGACGCAGACACTGTGACATACGTTCCAGCACCGCGCGCCCTGATGTCGAATGGCACGACCGGTAATGCGCAGACAGCAGGTGCGCCGACCGAGGCGGTTGCAACGAATACGAATCAGGCAGCAGCTATTCCTGTTAGCGCGGCGGCGACAAATACATCTACAATGAACGCGCCGCCCGGCACGAGCGCTCTTGCTTCTGCGCTTCTGGCATCAATCGGCGATCCTCCTGGCGGCTCTCCGTCTGTTAGAAGCACTGCGGCTCCCGTTCAAGCGACTAACCTTGCGTCTGCGCCTCAGTCGCAGGGCAACCAGCCCGCTAACTCGCAGAACGGCAGTTCGTCCTCCGCAATACGACAGACTCAGGCAGCACCGGCTTCAACCGCCACGTCGAACGCGACAGCGAACGTTGCCGTTGAGTCTTCGCCTGCGAACCCTGTTGAGTTGCGCATGATGCCCGAGCGACAGGAGATGCGCGTGGGCGAAAGACGCAGGCTCGCGCTGGTGCTTGGCACAGGCGTGCCGCTCAATTCCGCCAGCATCAAGCTCACGTTCGATCCTCGCACCATTGCGGTGCGCGGCATCACTCAAGGCGATCTGGCCGCAGGGGCCAGAGGCTCTGCTCCGACCGTCACGCAATCAATTGACCCGCAGGGGCAGGTGCTAGTAGTGCTGGCCCAACCGGACGGCACTTCCATAAGCGGCGCGGGCGTGCTGCTCTACATAGAGGTGGAAGCAGTGGCCGCCGGCGAGAGCGCTATAACGATTGAACAGGACGACACTCGAATAACGGCAACGGACGCTGGCAGTCTACGTTTGCAGATAGCGCAAGGCCGCGTGGTAGTGAAACAGCAGTAGGGTCTTAATGAGACGCATAGATACATTAGCAGAGACGAGTAGGCGCGTAGACGCGGGCCAACGACGAGAAAAACAGCGTGTGCTGCCATCTACTTCTTTCCGCCGCGTCTACGCATCTCAGCATCTACACGTCTCTTCTTCCCGCGCCTCGCGCGGTTTCACGCTCATAGAGCTTATAGTGACGCTCTCCATCCTTACTATTTTGACTCTCGGCGCAATTCCTTTAATTAAAGTCTCTGTGAAGCGGCAGCGCGAGCAGCGCCTGCGTGAAGTGTTGCGCGAGATGCGAACGGCGATTGATCAGTTTCACCGCGACACCATAGGCATGCAGTGCACGGGCGTGGGGACGGTAGCCGCGCCTGTGCAACAACCTCCTCAGGAAGGACAGCCGAACCGGCAGCCGCAGCAGCAGCAACAGCCTTACTTAGACCCGCGCAGCCAGGTCGTCATCGCAGACTGCACAATCTTCAGCGTTGACAATCCTGATCGTTACCCGCCGGAGCTTAAAACGCTCGTTGACGGCGTGAGCGTAACGCCGCGTGTGCAGATCATCCCGACGGGGACGGACGCGCCTGCGCCTACAGATAACACTGTGCTTGCGACGAAGAAGAAGGTTTACCTGCGCGAGATTCCCGTTGATCCCATAACGGGCGAACAGGACTGGCAATTGTGCTCGACCTACGATTCGTGCGAGGCAGGCAGCAGTTGGGGACAGGAGAACATCTTCAACGTCCGCTCCACTTCCAGAGAGACGGCGCTCAACGGGGAGAGATACAGTGACTGGTAAACGGCAGTTTTCAGTTTTCAGTTTTCAGTTTTCAGAAAGACGTGAGTCTAACGCTCGTCGCATCTCTGGCGCGTGCGGGCTTTCACTGAAAACTGAAAACTTAAAACTGAGAACCGGTTTTACGCTGCTCGAATTGATGATAGTCATCTCTATCATCATCATTCTCGCGGCGGTTGCTCTGCCGCAGTATCAGAAGGCTGTGCTGCACGCTAAGGAGACTACGCTGCGCGACGACCTGTTCCAGATGAGGAAGCTGCTTGACCAGTACGCAGCAGACAAGGGGCATCTGCCGCACGACATTCAGGATTTGGTCTCGGACGGTTACATGCGCGAGCTTCCCGTTGACCCCATAACCGACGAAGCTAGATGGGACACAAGGCTGGGCGACGACCCGAACTCGACTACGGGCGAGCAGGGGGTTACAGATGTACACAGCTTGTCCACAGACACAGGTTCGGACGGGCGCGCATACAGCGAATGGTGAGCCGATTGCGGAATTTGGATGTCAGATTATGGATTAACAAACGGTTCTTCTTAAATCCGCATTCCGAAATGCACAATCCGAAATTTTTTCATGTCTAATCCCTTATCAAAACTGGTTACACCTAGATTCCCGAAGGCGGCAGTTGGCCTTGAGGGCGCGAGCGCTTCAGTCGTGAGCCTTGAGCGGCGAGGGTCTGCTTTCTCACTAAAGCGCGCGGCCACGATGACGCTTCCCTCGGGTCTCATACGACCGAGCTTTGAGGAACAGAACATCTCTGACTTGGGCGAGGTTGCGGACGCGCTCTTGCAGCTTGCAACGAGCGCGGGGCTGGTGCGCCAGCGCAGATGGTCTGCCGTCCTGCCCGAAGCCGTCACACGCACTATGATTCTGACGATAGAAGGCGCGCCAGCCTCTCGCGCTGAAGCGGAAGAGATTCTTCGCTGGAAGACAGAGCGGGCATTTGGCGCTTCCGTGGAAGAGCTGCGCGTGGGGCGCGAGCAATTGTCGCCGGACGCAGAAGGTCGCGCGCGTTACCTTGCAACGGCGGTGCGCGAGATTGTGCTGGCGGAATACGAGGCCGTCTTCGGCGCTCTGGGCTGGCACACAGGGCTGATACTTCCGCGCCACATGGGCGAAGAGCGCTGGCTCTTGCAGACCGGATTTCCGGGCGACAGTCTTTTGGTCAGCTCGCACTCGGAAGGCTTCACAGCCGTTATGACGCGGGCGCGCAAACCTCTCATAGTGCGCTCGATTGTCTGCGACCCGGAAGACCGCGAGGACGAGCTTTATCGTCTGCTGCTCTTCTACCGCGACCGCATCGTCGGTGAAGAAGCGGAGGTGGCGGGCGATATGATCGAGCGGCTGCTCGTCGTGGGCGAAGAGTTCGGCAAGGAGCGCGTGAGCGAGATTGTGAACGAAACTCTGGGCGGCAATCTACGCTCGCTAAGCGCTCAGGAAGTCGGACTCGTCCTGCCATCGAACGAATTCAGCTTCGACGCCCTTGCCGCGCCCGCCGGACTTGCCACGCTAGCATGGGCATAAAACAGTCTGGAGTCTGGAGTCTGGGGTCAAAGACAATTTCTTGCTTTTGACTCCAGACTTTTCATAGTGAAACTTTTCCGGGTTCATCCTCGTAAAACCTGAGCACCATGAGTATGAATGCATCCCCTATTGCCTTAAGGTTAAACGCGATTGCGGATTGCGACCTGGTGATGCGCGCCGTCGCCGGGCGCGAGGACGGTTTTGAAGAACTCGTTCGACGCTACCAGCGCCCCATCGCCTCCTACATCTATCGCATGGTCGGCAATTACGAATCGGCGCTAGACCTGACGCAGGAAGTTTTCATCAAAGTCTATAACTCGCTTGCACGCTATCGCTCGGAGTTCAAGTTCTCGACCTGGATTTACAAGATCGCGCACAACGCTGCTGTGGATCACCTGCGCCGCTATTCCGTGCGCGAGTCTGCGCTGGTCGCGCAATCGGACGGTGAAACCTACGACATACCGATAGAGAGCGGAAGGATGTCGCCGGAGCAGGAGTATGCGCTTCATGAGCGGCGCGCCGAGATTGAATCGGTCGTGCGCCTTCTGCCTGCTGCATACAGAGAGTTAATAGTGCTG
>DATHJK010000521.1:0-7517 GCA_035316225.1 Pyrinomonadaceae bacterium | reverse complement strand
CGTCAGGCGCTGGCAAATTGAAGTCACATTCGAGCAAGCGCGTGCGCACTTGGGGATGCAGACGCAGAGGCAGTGGTCGGAGAAAGCCATTGCGCGCACCACCCCGGCAGTGCTGGCGCTGTTCTCGATAGTCACGTTGCTGGGGCATCATCGTTATGATGAACAGCCAGAACTGTTCGTGCGGCAAGCCGCATGGTACGTCAAGCGGCGAGCAACCTTCTCGGATGCGTTGGCAAGTGTTCGACAGCAGTTATGGCGCGAAGTGGGTTTTCGCACGTTGCATTCTGCAACCGACAGCGTAAAAGTAGATCGTGCATTATTAGACCGCTTGACGGACGCGCTCTGTTACGCTGCTTGAATGGATAAAGTCGAGCTTAGCTATCAGCAACCCAAGCCCCCGGAGGTGATCACGAAACTCGTTCCAACTCAGAATCAGCACGCCTTCGTACTCATCACCCAGAGACCGCAGATAGGAATCTTCCGTCGTGAGCACGACGCTCCCCTTCTCCGCCAGATCCAACGTGCGGCGCATCTCTGCGCGCGCGTCGGCGACGGCCATGAATTCCTGAGGCCGGCTCAAATACGCCGCGACGCACAGCAGGGCCGCCGCGCGGTCATCGGTGATAGAAGAACTAGTTATAGGCATCACGCACCTCCGACGGAGATTGTACTAACTTATGTACAAAATATGGTAGTGGTTCAAACGCAAGAGAGGTAGTAGACTCTCTCCAATGGTCAAACTTAACTGTTATCACTGTAGCTTAACTGTTCAAAATTCTAACGGGAGTCTTGTTGTCTTTAGTTTCTGCGTTAGAGTTTTGGGCTTCCCTTCTGACCTTTTTCTGAAGACAGGAGAAAAATCCTCATGGCAAGTAAATACCCTTTCGACTCGACAATCGCTGATAGCGAGCAGATTGCTCGCGTCCGGGCGGATAATCCAACCTTCACGCTTGGAGAAATCACACTCGTAAGCCTTCAAAGCAAGATCAGCAGCCTGCGGCAGAAGCGTGATCAGGCGGAGACACTGCGCACGCAGTTGACCGCGCTCTCTAACCAACTGAATGAGCAGACGGCTGAGATGGCAAACATCAACACGCGCGCACGTAGCGGATTCCGCGCCATTTACGGCCCTGACTCGTCGCAGTACGAACAGGCCGGGGGTACACGCGCAAGCGAACGCAAACGCCCGTCGTCCAAGAAGAAACCCACGCCCACTTCCTGAAGAATAGACTTCAAGCGGTGCGTGCGCCTCTGCTCCAATCTCTTTGAAACCTGAGCCGTAGCCACGCACCGCATAAAGAGAAAATTGGCCCAATCACTTTGGAGCTAGCGCGCTTAGAGTTTCGGGCAACTCTGCTAAAAGAGTAAACGCGCTTTATAACAGCGCCGACCTGGAGCGAATTACAGTTGAGCGTATGGGAAGTAAGATTCACCACCGAAGACACAGAGCATCACAGAGGAAGCACAGTGATATTCAACTCTCTGTGTAATCTCGGTGTTCTTCGGTGCCTCTGTGGTGAACTAATACTCCTTACACCCAACTGAAATCCGCTCTAATACACCTGATTGCAAACGGCTATAATTTTAAGCTCACTGCATTTTTCAAGCTTACGACTCATTGACGAAGTTTAATTCGACGCCCACTCCTGCCGGATTACAAACAAAGACCTGTATCTGCCCCAACAAAGCAATCTCAACCACTTGGTACAGCATACAGGTCAGTACCGCCTGAGAGTAGGGATGAGGGCGGAGGGATGAATAAGAATGTAGTGAACAGGTCAATATGCAATTCATTCAACCCATTTCATCCCTCATCCCTCCGCCCTCATCCCTGCTCTCAGGCGGTACTGACCTGCCGCTTCTACCTTCCGCTACCCTTCAGGGTAAAAGACGAAGAGCGTGCATCCTGTTTTCGATTGCGGTATGTGCGAAGAGCCTGCCGGGTTATGAATGAATGTCCCGGCAGGGTAATCCCGTACTCCGTCATTGAAGACGCCACAGACGACGTAGACCTCTTCCGCCCCAGGCTCGTGCACATCCAACTCCTTGAAGTAAGCGCCCGCGTCAATCTCGACTACCAGCGCTCGTCGCCCGTTCTCACCTGTCCACATCAGACGACGCCTTACCCCCTCATACAACTCTTTCACAGGCGCATCCTTCAACTCAGTCCACATTATCTCTGACATAGAATCTGTTTCTCCTTGACTCGCAGCGAATCAAGCCAACAAGTTGCGCAATGAATTTCCGTGAGTCGCTGCTTGAAGAAAAGCGACCATCTCATCCAATGGTGTCATGCTGGAAATTGCAACGTCCCGCGCGCCTGCAACTCCAACGGCAGCAGGCTATGATAGATAAACTCGTTTGTAGGCGTTGGCACGCCTGCCTCTTGCCCCAGCCGCACGACCGCGCCATTCCAGGCATCAAGCTCAGATGGCTTACCCGCTTTAATATCTCTTTGCAATGATGTCGTCCCGCTCGGAATCAGAGAATCCAGTAACACCATAGTCTTCTCAATGCTTCCGTTCGTCAGAGCAACCTCACGTGCGCGCGCAACCGCTAAAATCTCCTGCATACATCTTTCAATCATCCGGCGAGTTTCCGGCAAGGCGCGTGTAATGCCTATGGGAGCGCGCGTCACAGCCCCAACGCCCCCGTAGCCCGCGACCAGAAGGAGCTTTTCCCAGAGAGATACTTGAATGTCCGGCGGGATTTCCGCTTTTACGCCCGCGCGCTCGAAAGCCTGTCGTAGACGCTCGGTTCTCTCGCTCGGTCGGTTGTCCAACTCTGCGAACTTGATGAAATGAGTTTCGCCAATACTGCGTATATGACCGGGACTGACAAGCCAGCTAAAGGTTCCGCATAATCCACCCAGGACATGTTCTGCGCCCAGGACTGATGCCAATTGCGATGCCGCTTCGACACCGTTCTGCAAAGGCACTACGAATGTTTCAGGGGCAATCATCTTGTGCATGGCATGCGCGGAATCGGTCAACTGCCAGGTCTTCACGCCGACAATCACTATATCAACCGCGCCTACCTGCGCGGGGTCATCGGTCGCCTGCGCAGGATGAACCAGAATTTCGCCTTTGTCTGTTTCAATTCGCAAGCCCTGCCTGAGAATCGCCTGAAGATGTTCTCCACGAGCGATGAAAGTGACATCCTCTCCGGCGCGTGCCAGATGCGCCCCGAAGTAACCGCCCACCCCGCCTGTGCCGTAAATTGCAATGCGCATGAAAAAATCCTTGAGTCTGTTAAGCGGAAGGAGCAAGACAAACTTGAGCAGCAGCCGCTATAACAGTAGCCAGTCGAAATCCAGAATCTGATGGCCGACTACTGTAGTAATTGTGTGACCACAGCTTTAACATGAATGCGAGTCGTATCCAGAAACGGGATGCCGCTTGCTTCGCCATCCCGCAGAATCAACGGCAATTCAGTCCCGCCCAGAATAAGACCTTCGATTCCCTCGCGCTCTTTCATCCGTTCTACTATCTCAAGCAATCGCTCGCGCGTCTCAGGCAGAAAAATATTGGCAAGCAATTCCGTCATGTATTTATCGTGAATGTAAGCTTGCTCGCCCTCGTCGGGCAGGATGATGGTCATCCCTTCCCTGCTAAAAATCTCCGGGTAGAATCGCGCTCGCATAGTGAAACGTGTGCCGAACAGACCGAGCTTTTTCAACCCCAGACGCAAGGCATCCTCGCAAGTTGCTTCGACAATGCTTAAGAGCGGAATGGGCGACCGGCGACTGATTTCATCAAAAACAATATGGGGCGTATTGGAGGCCAGTAATCCGAAATCTGCTCCGGCGCGAGCAAGCTTCTCAACTTCATTAACCAGATTCTCGGCCATTTCGGCCAATCTATTCGATTCGACCAGACCGATCATCTTCTTCAGGTCTATGCTGTTGATGATAATCGCGGGATAACTCCCGTCCTGAATCCGCTCACGATAGGAGTCAATTATCAAGCGATAATACTCTATGGTTGACTCCGGCCCGATGCCTCCGATTATTCCTACAGTCTTCATCTCTGGCGCTCTCCCTGCAATAGTTTTACATCAACGCGCTGCCTGAGTCTGTTGATACAGGGCGTTGAGCCATCGCCCCCCGCGCTTAACGTAGAGCGAGCTTACCCAGACAGGACTTGGCACGGATTGGCCTCCGCATTTGGTATCCTGTTCGGCATGATATGTGAGCAGAGCCGTGTTTGCATCGAACACGGTCAACTCGAAATGGTCTAGCTTGTAGCTGTTGATTACGCAAACCGGACTGCCAACGAAGGCTACGACCGCAGCTTTATTAGTCGCCCCACCGAAGCCGACCTCAACATGATCGTCCGAGAGAAAGTTCTGGAAGAAATTGCCATCGCGCTTCTTCCACGCCTCCCAGGACTGATTTTCAAGATTTACCAGAGTTTCTTTCAGAGCATTCTGGGCGTGCGCTCTCTGTAGAAGAACCAGAGTTGCGAAACCGAATATCACAAGAGCGATGACGAAAAGTTTTTTCATAGGTTGCTCCTTTTGGATTTCAAGTATGTTACGAAGCGGAAGCGCCGAACGTTCTATCTTGCTGCGAGCATATAGCATTTCATCCACAAGTATTAAAGCACCACAAGAGACATGCTGTCTTAGCTGTCCGTGTCGAATAAGTTGTCAGGCGGGAAGCCTCAACAACGAATTGCAATTTTAGTCTGAAGTCTCTAAAGTCTTTTCCATAGTAAAAATCGGCGTCCCCATCAGATCATGCGGGCCTTCATTATTTCGTATAAAATCGAAACGCTCGTAGAGCCGAATAGCGCGACTAAGAAAAGGCGTGGTGCTCAGAAATAAACGCTTGTAGTTTCGCGCAGAAGCGAAACTCTCAATATGCTCTAATAACAGTTCCCCTATCCTGTGACCTCTCGCCGCAGGAAGAACCGCCATGCTTCGTATGTAAAGCGATTCTCCTTTCGACACTATTGATACCGTGCCGACAATAGTGTTATCCAGTAATGCAACCCACACCGGCCCTTCAATCATACGACTCCGTATACAGTCACTTGCGGGAGTGGTGGCAGCGAATCCTTCAGGAGTGTAGAAAGCTATGTACTCAGCGAACGATTGATATAGAACTGAAGCAATTGACGAGGCATCATCCGGTATGGCCATTCGTATCTGTATGTTTGGGTTTGCCACGTTCCACGTTAATTCAAAGGATGCGACGCTTTTCCGGTCATCATAGCAGTCGAACTACGGTCTCCTTTTCTTTCTCCACGCGGCTTATATTTTCAGATCGCATCTGCGGTCACCTGACCGGGGCGACCAGTTTTGAATCCAGACTGTTTTGGCGTTGACGAATTCTCGCAGCCCTTGCGCGCCGAGTTCGCGCCCGTACCCGGAACGCTTCACGCCGCCGAAAGGCAGGCTCGGGTCGGAGGCCACCATGCCGTTGATGAAGACGGAACCCGCCTCTATCTCTTCAACGAAGCGCGTCGATTCTGCCTCTTCATTTGTCCACGCGCTCGCGCCCAGGCCGAAGGCCGTATCGTTGGCGAGCCGTATGGCCTCTTCAATATCACGCGCCCGAAAGAGTAGCGCGACAGGGCCGAACAGTTCCTCGCTATAGGCGGGCGCATGTCTGGGAATCTGTGTGAGGACGCTCGGCGCGTAATAGAAACCGGGACGGCGTAGCCGCCTGCCGCCCAGAATTAGACGCGCGCCCGCCTCGACCGATGCTTGCACCTGCGAGTCCAAATCACAGAGCGCACGCTCTGTAGCCAGCGGGCCTATCTCCGTCGTCTCATCAAATGGGTCGCCAACGCGCAAAGATTCCATACGGGCGATGAAGCGACGCTCAAACTCTTCGTAAATCTCTTCAGAAATGATGAAGCGTTTTGCCGCAACACACGCCTGCCCGCTATTGGCCGTGCGCGACTTGACGCCGATCTTCACGGCTTCTTCAAGGTCTGCGCTCGGCATGACGATGAAAGGGTCGCTGCCGCCGAGTTCGAGCACACTCTTTTTGATGTGCCTGCCCGCACAACTCGCCACATGACTGCCTGCGGACTCGCCGCCTGTGAGCGTTATCGCGGCAACGCGCGTGTCTGCAATCACGCTGGCGACATCTTCGGACGAGATGAGCAAGGTCTGAAATGCGCCCGCCGGGAACCCTGCGCGACGGAAGAGTTCTTCGACCGCCAGAGCACACTGCGGCACGTTCGAGGCATGCTTGAGAAGCATTACGTTCCCGGCCATGAGTGTGGGGGCGGCTATGCGTATGACCTGCCAGAAGGGAAAGTTCCAGGGCATCACGGCGAGCACCGGGCCAAGCGGCTCATAGCGTATGTAACTTGCGCGCGCGACGGTTGGGATTACTTCGTCTGCCAGAGATGCTGCGGCCACTTGCGCGTAGTAGCGGCAAGCTCGCGCGCTCTTTTCAATCTCATTCGCGGCTGCTCGAACGGGCTTCCCCATCTCGGTCGTGATCAGGTGACTGAAACGATTCTTTTCCGCTTCGAGCAATCCGGCGACTCGCAAAAGCATCCTTGCACGCGCGTCGAACGTGGCTCGCCGGTAAGCGCGGAAAGTCTCGGCGGCCAGCCTCAGCTTTTCTTCAATCTCGACACACGAAAGCGGCTCGAAGCTCTTCAGCAGTTCCCCCGTCGTTGGATTAATCGTTGCTATAGCCATCTCACTTCATAGAAGCCAATGTCACGCGCGAAGGATTCGCTGCTGCGTGCGCACGGTCTTTCAAAAAATCTGCGAAGCGCTCCAGCCCCTGTGCAAATCCTTCCTCCATGACTCCGAATCCCAATCGAAAATGCTCTGGCATTCGGAAGCAGTCGCCCGGCGCGAGCAGTACGCCGCGCTCGGCCAGGAGGCGACAGAACTTGCGCGCGTCGCTTTCATCTCTCAGCCAGGGGAATGCCATCATCCCGCCGCGCGGGCGAACCCAACCCAGGTCTTCCGTGTGCTCCGCGAAGAATTGATCCAGTAGATTGAGATTGGCGGCGACAACCTTGCGCGTGCGTGCGAAGATTGTTTCGCGGTGTTTGAGAGCGATGACGGCAATCTTTTCGGCGAGCGGCGGATTGGAGATCGTGAAGTACCCGCGCGCGTCTACGTATTGACGCAAGCGCGACTGATTGCGCTCGATGATCCACCCGATTCGCAGGCCGCTTAAAGAGAGAGACTTGGAGAAGCTGCCCAGCACTGTCGCGTGCGGTAGCCCTGCGGCGGAATCTGTTTCGCGCCCGTGATAGATAGGATGATAGACTTCATCGCAGACGAACTGAATGCCGCGCTCCGCCGCAAAGTCGTGCAGCTCGCGCAACTCCTCGTTACTCAAAGTCGCGCCCGTAGGGTTGTGCGGCGTGTTCACCAGCAACAGCTTCGTCCGGTCATCAGTCAATTTTTTGATTTCATCAAGGTCGGCACCAAAATCATTCTCGCGCCGCAACTGATAGAAGCGCGTCTCAAGGCCGAGTAAATTTGCGACGACAGACGTGGGCGGAAACAGAGGAAATGGTAAGATGACGTTC
>DATHJK010000520.1:0-2117 GCA_035316225.1 Pyrinomonadaceae bacterium | reverse complement strand
CCGCGCTCGCGCAGGTAGTCGTCTTTGATTGCGGCGTAAACGGCCAGAAGACGGTCTGCCACGACCTTCACAGCCCACTCGGCGTTCGCTCTTTCTCTTCGTATGTACTCTTCAATCTCGTCAATGAGCTTGCTGTCTTCCAGCATCAATAGGTGCGCGTCGAAGATGTAAGCATGAGCCGCGCCCAACTCCTTCTCTGCGCGAGCGCGAATGGCAAGCAACTGGCGACGCGACAGGCGCACAGCGGCGCGCAGACGCCTGACCTCACGACGCAGTTCCATTTCGTCCAGCCGTGCGCGGTATATCTGCTGAGTGCCACTGTGGACGCGCAGGACTCGCCCGACGACCACGCCGTCCGAGACGCCCAGTCCATTCCAGCGCTCCTCCCTCAGCCCGCTTTTCACACGCCTGTTCACTGCTCTATCTCCCCAAAACCCTCTTCAAAAAGTCTGCTCACCGCCGCTATAGCTTCATGCTCGTCCACGCCCTGCGCCGTAGCGCGTAGCTCCGTGCCCCGCGCCGCTGCCAGCATCAGAACGCTGAGGATTGATTTCGCATCAGCCGAAGCGCTGCCGTCAACACGCTCTAGCCGCACGGCGCTACTGAATCCACTGGCGAGCCGCACAAGCTGCGCAGCCGCGCGCGCGTGAAGCCCCAAACGATTAGTGATGCGAACTCGCTCTTCTATCATTCAAGCTTTCCGTGCCAGTAAATCACCTGCCAGGTAGATACCCTCCTGACCCTGCGCCCGCACTTGCCTTGCCAGGTCAGCCAGAACTTCATCACCCGACTGCGCAGCCAGCTTGATGACCATAGGCAGGTTCACGCCCGTCACGACTTCTATCTCGCCCTCGCTCAAAAACATTGAGGCGATGTTGGTAGGCGTCCCGCCGAACATGTCTGTCAACAGAAGCACGCCGCGCCCCTGCGAAACCTGCTGGACGGCTCGTTCAATCTCACCGCGCGCAACTTCAACGTCGTCGTGCCAGCCTATTGAGACCGCAGTGATGTGCGAGATTGGCCCGACAATCATCTCGGCTGCGGCAAGAAGCTCATTCGCAAGGTGCCCGTGTGTTACTACTACTCCAGCAATTTTTTTTAGATTTTCAGCCATGACGATGGATTATACAGGAGGTTGCGCTGCTATTCGGAAGGAAAACTTGCAGCGGTTCATTGTATAGACAGAGGCTGGGAAAGTCCCATCCAAGATTAAATTTTTCATTTGAAATTTGTAGAAGCTATCTAATCAACCCAATGGTAGTTTCGATTTTAACCAATGCGTTCAAGCTTCCGTCGCTTGACTTACTATTGTTTTTGATAACTTCTATAAATTTCAAATGAAAAATTTAACTGTCCAGCGGTCATCGGCTTTTCAACTCTTTTCTGCGCCTCACGTTCTTCACGTCACGATGAACGGCGCTGGCATCGAAGCCCGCGCTGCGAAGCTTGCGGGCGAGCGCGTTTGCTATCATGACGGATCGGTGGCGACCACCTGTGCAGCCGACTCCGACGGTGACGTAAGACTTCCCTTCCCGTTTGTAGAGCGGCAACAGGTAGTCCAGAAGGTCGCCGAATCGGCGCAGAGTCTCTTTCACTTCTCCGTGCTCGTTCAGAAATTTCACTATGCGCTGGTCGTGCCCCGACAGGTCGCGCAGTTCCGGCACGAAATGTGGATTCGGCAGGTGGCGCACGTCGAACATCAAATCCATGTCGCGCGGGTTTCCGTATTTGTAGCCGAAGCTTATCACCTGCACGCGCATCCTTGTGCCGTCCGTACCGGGGCTGAAGCGTTCGATCAAATAATTGCGCAGCGTGTGAACCGTATGCTCTGAAGTGTCAACTATGTGGTCTGCGAGCGCGCGAATCTCATCCATAGCCGCGCGCTCTGCTCGAATTGCAGAAGCGAGTCCATCGCCAGTGTCGGCGGGATGAGGACGGCGCGTCTCGCTGAAGCGTCGTTGGAGCGCGTCATCCGATGCTTCCAGAAAGAGCACGAAGACGCGCAGGCCGCGCTTTCTAAGAGCCTTTAACTGCTGCGGGAACTCAGAGAGGAAGCGTCCCTCGCGTATGTTGATTACGAGCGCAGCGCGCTCAATGTCCATCTCTTCGTCCGTCTC
>DATHJK010000519.1:0-13220 GCA_035316225.1 Pyrinomonadaceae bacterium | reverse complement strand
GTGTAGTGATTGATGCCTTGATCGCCAATGCTCGGCCCGATTGCAAGCTTCGCCTGGGGAATTGTCTGCCCGTCGCGCTTGAGAGTAACTTCAAGGAGCGCGTTGTAGCTTTCAGCATTGAATGTAATGACCTTTACAATATCAACATGAGTAGCTTCATCATGAAGAGTAAACTCGAGCCGTCTCTCTCCTGATGAAAGATCAACTACAAAATCGCTGCTATCATCGCTCGCTCCGTTGAGCTTGTAGTTTCTTGAAGCGAGAACCTTTGTCACATCCTCATTGTCAGTAACCACTCGGAGCGGAGCTTCGCCTCTTCTGACACCTTCCTGAGAGATGAGTTGAAGCGGAAGCGCATTCTGCCTGCTTCCACCTGCTGAGTAGAGCGGCCCGCCTGATGCCTTGTTCTTCTTGACGATCCAGCTCGTCGCAACCACGCCTTGTGTATTCAATTCTGCTTCATAGAGCGGCGACTTGATTATGATCTTGCGTTGCGGCGTACCGTTAGAAGTTGTAGCTTCAGGCTGCGTTATCGGCTGCTGTGAAGGTGTAGCTTCAGGCTGTATGACAGCAGTGGGCGAACTAGCAGCCTGCTGCGTGTTTGAGTTGCTGTTTGGCTGCGTAGACTTGACGGGGAATAGATAAGTCCACCCTATCAAAATCACGGTTGAAATGAGAAGAGCAATAATAAAACGCTTTTGCATCTGATTTAATTTACGAATTCAAAACTGTCATTCAGTAGTAGTCGCACGCTTCAAATAGATGAAAGTCTACGCAGAGTTCCCAAGTTTCATTTCACAGGATCGTAGCCTCCTGGATGAAAAGGATGACAACGCAGCACGCGCCGCACTCCCATCCAGCTTCCCCGCAGAGCGCCGTGCCGCTCAATCGCCTCATGCGCGTATTCAGAGCATGTTGGGACAAAGCGGCATGAAGGGGGAAGTAGAGGCGAGACAGCGAGCTTGTAAAACTTCAACAAGGTTATTAGAACAAATCTCACTGTTTCCCACTGTCTACTAAATCTGCTCTCTGCTCGCCACCAATTCTACGATCCGCTGAAACTCTTCAAGCACTGCGTCTGCCTTAACCTGCAAGATAGGGCGCTTCGCGTTCAGCACCCAATCATACGTTTTTTGCAAGCTGATAAGTTTCTCAGCACTCAAACGGAACGCCTCGCGCAACAGCCGCTTTGAGCGATTTCGCTCTACAGCCTTACCTGTAGCCTTCCTAGAAGCTGTTAAGCCAAATCTATGATGCTCCAGGCAGTTCGGAAGTACGAAAACCGTGAAAAGGCGGCCATCATACCGCCTGCCTTGCCCGTAAACGATTCTAAACTCCTCCGAATTACGGAGGTGCAGTTGCTTAGACAAGCTTTTTAGTGAAATTCTTAGTAATGGGATGGGGTCAGGCGTTTACGCCCTTTAGCGCGCCGCCTTTTCAGTACAAGACGACCATTCTTGGTCGCCATGCGCGCGCGGAAACCGTGCGTCTTGGCACGGCGACGATTGTTTGGTTGAAAGGTTCTCTTCGGCATAGTTGATTATTCTCCGGCTAAATGAAAAGGGTAAGACTAACTTTGTGGAGGCTTTCTGTCAAGAAAACCCGCATAGGTACGCAAAGATTTTCGTGATCTGATGGCAAATCATATCAAGAAAGCCCCTATCAAATCATTTTTTCTATCCCATTAAGTGTTCTAAAACAGTTCTTTTGCGAAATATTTTTAAAGATAGACAAAAAGAAAGACCAGTAAAAACGGGCTTCTAAAAGCCATGTAAAAAAAATTTTCGAGGCCTGTGGATTTCTCTTGCTTCTCACCTTATATTGTGCTAGTCTCCGCGCCGTTCAGAGCACGTTTGGTGACTGTAAGTTGTTGAAAAAGAAATACTTGAAGCTTTACTTTAAGTCCTAATTTGTTTTCCACAGGGCTGTGGAAAAACCTGTGGAAAAGACCTGGCCCGCGAGTGAGATTTATCTCAAGCGGGTGCTTTTTCAACACCTTCCGCTAGGTCACCAAATAAAATGGTTTAGAGGTGAAAGAGGAAGTAATGTATGATTCTGCGACACTTTGAGATGGTGCCGTAAAAGTCAACCTTCTGAAGACAGGATGGTCACATTATGAGTACTGCGATTGAGAATAGAATTTGGAGCGATATCCTGCAATCGGTCGAAAAGCGACTTAACCGACAGAGCTTCGAGACGTGGTTTCGCCCAATTCGTTTTGAAGGTTGTGATAATACAGGGCATGTCTTACACCTGCGCGCCCCCAACCAGGTAATAAAAGACTGGGTAAGCTCCAACTATTCGGAACTACTCGATCAATCGCTTGAAGAACTGAATCTGGCCGAATATAACGTTGACTGGACAGTAGAAGAGGATGAAGAGCATCCAGCGCAGCAGACAGAAGAGATTGAAAAAGAGACCAGAGATTATAAGCTCCCTGAAGGGGTTGCCGGAAACGGATCAAATAAGAATTCCACCTTATTCACTCTTCTTGAAGCAGCAGAGTCGGACGGTCTTACTCCCGGCGCAACAACTTTCGTTGATATAGAGCCTATAGAGCTTTCACTTAACCCGAAATATACGTTCCAGACTTTCGTCGTAGGCTCATGCAACCAGTTTGCGCACGCTGCGGCGCTGGCGATTGCCGAAGCTCCTGGCAAAACATATAACCCGCTCTACATTTACGGCGGCGTTGGTTTGGGCAAGACTCATCTGATGCACGCGGCGGGTCACGCTATTAAGGAGCGTAACAGACATTTGCGCCTCTCCTATATCTCAGCCGAAAAGTTCATGAACGAACTGATTAACGCGATTCGTTATGACAAGGCGCAGACCTTTCGTGAAAAATATCGTTCGATTGACGTGTTATTGATGGACGATATTCAGTTCATGGCCGGAAAAGAGCGAACGCAGGAAGAATTCTTCCACACTTTCAATGCGCTTTACGACGGCCAGAAGCAGATTGTGATTACCTCTGATTGCCCGCCGCGTGAGATTCCAACTCTGGAGGAGAGGCTGCATTCTCGCTTCGAATGGGGATTGATAGCGGACATGGAGCCGCCTGATCTTGAAACCAAAGTGGCGATACTCAAGCGCAAAGCCGATCTGGATGGCGTTCAGCTTCCTGACGACGTAGCCTTCTTCATAGCAAGCAAAGTCAAAAGCAACATACGCGAACTTGAAGGCTCACTTGTTCGATTGGTCGCCATAGCATCATTGCGCGGTGTACCTATATCGAAGATGCTCGCGCAGGACGCGATTCGCAACATCGCGGAAGATGACCGGCCTGCCGGCATTACTATGGAGCAGATTCAGCAAGCTGTTGCTAATCACTACCGGTTGCGCGTTGACGAACTGAAATCAAAGAGCAACGCTCGACAGATAGCTGTACCCAGACAGGTAGCTATGTATCTGTGCAAGAGATTGACGAAACACAGTTTCCCGGAGATAGGCCGTGAGTTCGGTGGCAAGCATCACACGACCGTAATTCACTCCGTTGACAAGATTGAAGGGCTTGTTTTGAAGGACCCGAATTTCCACAGAGTCGTTAGCGACCTTATGGACAATCTTTGCAAGTAGTTAAGGGTCTTTCGCAGAAAAAGTTTTCCACAGCACCGTTTTCAGTTTAATTCTTTGTACTTAACACTTAGCTTTGAGTTTTCCACATTTCCACAGGATCACTTAAAACTACACCTGTGGAAATGTGGAAAACTTTATGTAAGAGATTTTTTTCCACATTTGAGAAAAGATTTCCACAATCTTTTCCACAGCGGTTGTGGAAAACAATTCCTTTGACATCAACAGTAAAGTGGCTTTTCCACATTTCCACAGGCACTACTACTACTACTATATATATATATAGATAGATATTAATATATAAGTAATAGTAAAAGGCGCGGGCAAGATGTTAGAAGATCAGTTGACTTTAGAATTCAGATATTAATAGTTCAGAGGAGTTTTTAAATGGAATTCGTTATTAGCAAAACCGCACTTCAGAAAGAGTTGGGTTTCGTTCAAGGCGTGGTCGAGAAGAAGAACACTATCCCTGTTCTCTCAAACATTCTCATTGAATCCGTCGGCGAGAATACCATCCGAATCATCGGCACAGACTTGGACATTACGATCCGGTGTGAGACGGAAGCCGAGATTAAGACGCCGGGCACGATGTGCGTCCAGGCACGAAAACTTTTCGACATTGCGCGTCTGCTGCCCGAAGCGCCTGTGAGCTTTCGCAAAGAGGAGAACGAATGGGTCACGGTCAAGTGCCAGAGTTCTAGTTTCAAGGTAGCCGGTGTAGCGCGAGAACAGTTCCCGGAGGTTCCCAGCTTCAAGTCTGCTCCCACTAAACTTCCGGCGGAAATATTCAAATCCTTCATTGATCGTACAATCTTCGCCATCACGCAGGAAGAGTCGCGCTACACATTGTCGGGCGCGAAATTCATGCTGGATAAATCGGGCGCAAAGATGATCACCACCGACGGACATCGCCTTGCCTATATAGCGCGTCAGGATTTGGGGAAAAACGGCTCTACGGAGGCGATAGACGCCCTTATACCCCGTAAGACGCTGGCAGAGCTGACCAAGCTTACTGCGGGCTATGAAGGCGAGATAAGCCTTGGCGCAGACGAGAACCATATCTACTTCGAGGTCGGGCCGCGCCTTCTAATCTCCCGAAAGCTTTCAGGTCAATTCCCGAACTACGAGATGGTGATGCCAAAGTCTAACGACAAGTCTATTGTCTTCGACAGCGCGCAGCTCAATCAGGCTATACGCCGCGTCGCCCTCATGGCTGACGACCGCTCGCACGCGATCCGTTTTCGTCTCGCTCCGAACCAATTGCAGATCAGTTCTCAGAATGCCGAAGAGGGAGAGGCGCTGGAAGTGGTCGAGACAGATTACAACGGTGAAGAGGCCGAAATAGGATTTAATGCTCAGTACCTGCAAGACTTCCTTAACGTCATAGGCGAAGGCCAGGTAGCCTTCGAGTTCAAGGACGGAAACTCTCAGGCGCAACTTCGCCCTGCGGCAGAGCCGGATTACGAGTACAAATACATTGTTATGCCCTTGCGCATTTGATGAGTATCAAGGTGGTCAAACGAGGATTGTCCGACGGGAATAAAGTCGGTAACTAGGTAACAAAGTTGGTAACTAGGGAATAAAGTCGGTAACTTTTTGTTGTTGGAGAGTTCGCGGCTGAGATGCCGCGAACTGATGCGGTAAACTAAATACCCGTGCAAAATTTAATTTGAGGCATTAAAGGCCGTAACATTAATCGGTTACGAACTGAAATCTCGATCAAAACGCACTGGTTATCTCGTAAAGGGCGAAGGTTGACACAATCAACCTTCGCCCTTTCGCTCTTAAAAGGATGACAGTTATGGAAACATACAAACTGCCAACACAGGCCGAGTTGGATGATCTACTTGTTAGACTACTTCCGCCCGCTGAAGAGATGGAGACGGTGAGCGCAGACGAGTTAAGGGCTAATCTGGAGGAGAGAGCGCAGAGACTCATTACACAAGGCGCGGACATCCCGCCGGACTTGCTCGACACGATAGTTGTCTTTTACACCACGCCTACCGACCCAACGCACCCGAACTACTCCCCGCTACCTACCCGTGCCCAGTTGGAGAGACTCATCAATAAATTACTCCCCTCGGACGAGGATATGGACGAGGTGTCGGCGGCCATCATCCTGGAGCGTGAAGGGGTGGACCGTAGCAATCTGGGCGATGACCTGAAGGGTAGGGTAGTGCTCAGGGTGGAGGAGCTGCGTGCTAAAGGTAAGGACGTGCCACAAGCACTCCTCGACACTCTGGCTATTTTATAAGTTTCACTCAACAACTTCTATAATCCACGATATTGTAAATATTAAAACCAAATCAATTCATGAATGAGACGCGTTCCTCAGCGTGAAGATTTCAATACTTTCCAAAGGAAGAACGCGGGATTCTGCCTCAACTGGCTCTGATATTCCTTGACCGTTTTGTAGCCGTGTGCGGCTGCCAAGGCGGAAGCAATCAGACTCCATCCCGCCGTTTGGATACCCGCTGCCAACCCGCCTCCAATAATGGCCACGTCAGCCCGTAGTTTACTTTTAAGTTCATTCACTTTCTTATTGATCTCGTGGATTTGCACTTGGCTCAATTCGTGAACAGCGTTCTCAGCTTTGATCTTCAATTCATTCGGGTCTTTCACCAGTCGTAAGTCTCTCAGTTGCTTGTCCAGTTCGAGCCGAAAGCTCTGGAACGCCTCTCCCTCCTCGGTCCGCATGTGCATCAGCGTTTCTATGTCGACTTCTTCCAGGAAGGGGAGGTCCATGTTGAGCAGAACATTGGCCGTGTTCGTTGCCACATTATCGTCCGTGGATACGGTCTCCTCCAGCAGCCTGAATACGAATTCGGACCTCGACATATAGGAAGCACCGAAGCGCGCGGCTACCTCATTCTCTAAAAGAACCTTGTCGTACAAGTGTTGTGCTGATTGGTTGATTGATTGAAAAACCCAGGCGTTGAAGCGCTCAGGCTCGGGCGGAGTATCGGGCAAATAGAACATACTTTGGACAAGTCGCTTATCCTGGTCGACGGAGACCACTTGCTCCTCAAAGAGCTGGTAGATGAAGACACCGCCCACACCGGCGTCTCCCCTGAACCTGACACATATCCCACGGCCTACATCTAATTTCCCTCCGACGCGCCAACCCTTATCGTCCTTGACAACCGGCTCGACAATCGCATGCTCGCGGAAAAAATTGAGGAGCGGCTCGGGCAAGACATCTGCAAAACCCGACTCCGAGTAGCGATACGGTATCTTTGCTGGTGGCTCGAAGAAGTAGCTCGTTGGAAGAAACTTCACGTAATCCGCAGCCACCATCGGCGTAAGAGCTTTGAGGCCACGTAGCACTTCCGCCAGTTGGTGCTTATCCATCTCCTTGTTCTCGAAGCCGAGGTATTGGTTCATCACGTTCGCGAACTCACCGCTCTCGTAAGTCAATGGGAAGAGGGGATCGTAAAGGAGGTACTGCTCGACGTAGAACGCGGTCTGCTTAAGCAATCTGAGGTTCGGTTTTTCGATACCTGAAAACGCCTTCAAGTTAGAGGAGTCGGAGCGAACCTCTCCAGCGACCTCATCCACTTTGGATAGGCAGAACTCCCTGTAGCAGCGCAACTCTTTTCGCAACTCTTCGACACCGATGCTGCTAAATTCTTCATTGATGAGCGACTCGTCGAAGAGAAGACTTTCAGTTAGGTAATCAAATATTTTCGTGCCCATTCATTTCGTCCTCGCCATCAAAAGCTAACCCGGAATAAACTGAGACTGTAAACCTTTTTCTTTACTCCTAGATGATGTAGTAATAGAGTCAGTCCCGTTCTCCACCACCTACTGAAAGCAAAATGTTATGCCAAATTTTTCAACAGACTCTGATACCTGCCGCAGCGAGAGAGATGCTATCGCCTTCCTCGGTCTGTTGTCTTACATGTTCCTTCACTGGGACTCTCCCGTCACAACCGGCCCGGGCGTCAACGACGTCACCCACACTCAGGGCCTAAACATCTGCGGTCTCATTCTTGACAACCAGGACGGAGAGGTGCTCGCCCTGGAGAAGAATTCCATCCACGCATTCACAAGCCCCGTGCAGCACGGCGAGCAACTCGCCGTCAGATCTGCCATCGAGCGCCTGAAAGTTAAAAGACCGAGAGGCAGCACCACCACCGTGGAGGAGTATTATCGCTCGCAGTTGTTCTACGGCCCCGGCAACCAGCCCGAAGATTTCGTCTACCGCGGATGCACCCTGTACAGCTCGCTTGAGCCATGCCCGATGTGTACCGCTACGCTGTGCGTATGCCGCATGAAACGCAATGTCTACTTGGTTCCAGACTCCGTGTATGGTGGTAGCTGGGACTGGCGCGGTGAGAAAGAGCGAAAAGGAATCAAAGACAAGTACTACCAGAAATACGACTTGGAGTACGGAAGATTAAACTTCATGGCCAACGACGGAGCCATTATCCAAAATGCAAAGCGCCTTTACGACGACCTCCTCGCAAAAATCGGAGACTCAGCCTCTGCCGAAGGCTCGTTGAGACAGAAACAGGTCTTTGACACGCTTTTCTTTGACCATCTCAGCCCGGAGCTACAGGCAATATTTGACTACTTCAAAGAACTTCAGGAGACAGACCTAATCACACAAGGGGATAATCGAATCAGGAATCAGAAAACGCTCGATGGCCTGAAGAGGCTATGCGATACCACGCCTTGAGGTCTGTCTTTCTGCGTCTTCTTTTACACCCGTCAGAAATGTGGCGAAGACTTCTATCGAATAGTGGCGGTAGTATTTCAAAAATCTGAAAAAGAGAGTAACCGCCACAACTAGCGACGCAACGACAAGAGGCCAAAGCGCAGGCTTATTCTTCACGACAGCCGCTACCGCCAAAACGACAGCCACCAGAACCGAGGCGAAGCTCAAGTTCCTCGCGAAGCCGTAGACGTTGAGGAACGTACCCAGACGCGCCATCGCCTGCGGGCACTGTTCTTTAATCAAGTGGTAAGAGAATAAAAACATATCTTCGCCCTCGCCGAAGCCTGCATTCATCCGTTCAAATTTCTCGCGGATACTCTTGGCAGTGTGCGCCGGGAGCGGCGTTCTGTAGTGTTTGAACGGGCGTCGCGCAACTTCCGTGAACAGGTTAGCGGAGGGGTATCCGAGCCTCTTAATCAGCTTGCTCTCGTAGAGCCATGACGCCCACTGGGCGTTGACGTGTCCCGTCACGTAGGAAGCGACGACCCAGAAAGCGACGCTACTCGCCTCCATCTTCTGGCCGATGATCCAGTGCAGGTCGAACGCGTAATCTACGGCCGCGAGCAAGAGAAAGCCGGCGAAGAGGTAGCCCAGAAAGTCATAGATCGAAAACGGAGTCTTATCCACAGTTCCTCCCTCATTATTCGGGCACTGAGACGTAGGCGTGGAAGCCCTTATGAGATGCGATCAGAATAAAGGTTGGGATTCCTGCCATATCGAAATCACGTTTAGTTTGAAGCATAGCCTTGATGTCGGTGGTGCTAATGCGGCCCGACCCCCGCGGGTGCGTATGCCAGTCGCCCACGTAGCCGAGCAGCCCGCCCGATGCCTTCTTGATTGCGTCAACGGCTTGCGGCAAACGGCGGGTGCCGCGACGGAAACCTGAACTTGTCCCCTTGCTGTCGGGCGGAGCATCAATGATGCGCGTGACGTAAATGATGCGTCTTTTTGAATGGGCAACCCCGATCATCAAGCCGCCCGTCTCCTTCGGCGCGGCGCGCTGTAACCGCTCGCGCATCTCGCGCACTGTCTGTGAACGGATGCGCACTTGCCAGCCGCCCGCGTCGCACACGCGCCAGTCGTCAACCGCCTGCGCCGGCAGGACGAGAAAGGGCTCGATGGGGATTCGCCGGGAGACGAGGCTCTCATTACCATGATCATCGCCCTGTTCTGCATGATAATTAAGAATCAAGTGACCGGTCCTGCTCTCCGGCATTCTATTCAAAAGTTTCCTGAGCCCGGCAGAGAAGGTTGATGCGTGCCAAGACACTAGGTCGTCCGCAAGCCTCATCGTGTCCGACGAGCAACTCATCCCGATCGTAATTTCATCAAGCACCGCCCCCACTTGTTCTTCGCGCTGCTTCCGTTCACGCTCGAGCCACTGCCGGAGCGCCGGCTCATCAATCGCTATGTCGTAGACGAGGACGTTCACGTCATCGACTCTGGGGTTTCGGCGGGGGCCTTCAACCGCAAGCAACCCAACCTTTCCCCGGTCGGCGATCCCACATCGTACGACCTTGAGCCCTTCGGGTAAGGTTGCGCGCACGACCGCCTCGTTCACCATCCCGGAAGCCGTCGCGTCAATGAGCAGGCTGTAGTCGCCGAGCTTCGCCCTTTGCTCTCCTTTAATCAAATCGAGCGCGGAGCCAGTATGCGCGTCGGGCTTTTGAGATTCCGTGATGCCTTCGTAAATCGCCTCGATAGATCTCTTGATCGCTTCAGCCTTGTTCTGCCCAGCCCGCTCCGCCAGAAGCGCGTGGCGCACAAAGTTATGGGGCGAGAGGTTGGCTGGGTCCACCGTCGTTAAGGCTGTGTGGCCCGAGCGCCCGTAGTGCATGGCGAGCTTTGAGCCGAGCGCGCCCCCGCCAAAAAGAAGAATGCGGCCCGGCAGGGCGTCATCTCCCGTCCCGGAAATGTTTCTGGCCATTTCGGGAGTCAGCGGCGAGCGTTGAATTAAGGCTGAAACCTGAGCCTCCTCAGGCAACTCTCTCTTTTCCGTGAAGTCAGGGGCAGACCCGTCCAGCACGAAGCAGAGAGGTTCAATATTTGAATCGGAGCGGATGAGCGGCTGGTGCCTGACCAGCCCGAGGATTACAGGGAGCCCGTTAATCTGCCGCAGGTCGCGTGCCGCGTAGTCGCTTAAGGCCGCGCCAAGCGGTATGTTATGCCGCCGGCACAGTTCAAGGAGTTCGGAGACGTTTTCAGGAAGCTGCCCGAAGTATTCAGTTATAGGAAGGTCGCGGGATGACCAGCAAAGAACACCGAAGCATAGCGGCGCGAGTGAGTCGCTCTCGGAGATAAGTGAGTTGAGCTTACTGACGGCTTTGTGAGCTTCGGTCAGGTCTTCTTCTTTGGCGTAGAAGCGCCACACGCTGACGGGGAATCCGCCGTCCCGCACCGGGTCCCGCTTGTCGCGGTCCAGTAGGCTCATCAGCAGGAAGCCGTATCCGGGCTCACCTCCTGTGGACTTCCAGCCCTCATTGATCCAGTTCTTGAAAGATTGCGGCGAAAAGATCGCCGCGCCGATGGCGTTGTTGATGCGGGTCGGCTCGAAGCGGTCGCCTTCCGGGATGAGTCGATTGCGGGCCGCGTCGCGTAGCCAGCCCCTCAGGCGCGTCACGACGTCTTCGAGCGTGTGCTCGGCGAACCAGTCGTCGTAGCTGCCCCGGTGCATGCAGAGGTACGGCGGCTGACCCGCCTTCACGGGATTAAGGTGTGACAGCCGGCTGACGGGAAAGTCTTTACGATCGGAGCGCACCATGGGGGCGCGCTCCGGATAGTCTCTTCTGCTGAAGACCAGCATGACCGGCTCTTCGGCGCGAATGTCTACGCCGCCGACCGGCCCGCGGCTGGGAAGGTCAACCTTGACGGTGAAAGCTGCGGCAACATAATCGTCATTCCAGTGGACGCAGCGCACCTCGCCGCCCGTGATGCGCCGCAGTTCAGCGAAGGCCGCCTCTATCTCTTGCCCCCAAGATGCCGGGTCTTCCTTAGCATAAGCGGCGCTGAAGAGGTTCTCCTCACTCGTGGCCATAGGTCCTGGGCGTCCTCAGGGACGACTGGACGGCCGCGGCGGAGCGCACGCGAGAAGCCGTCGCTGATTCATCCTTGACAGGCCCGTTACTCGTCATCGCGAAGATGACCGGCAGGGGCTTGTCTTCCGACGTGTGCTCGCCCGTGCAGATGAAATGGTCGGTGCCGACCGCGCGCACATACTCGGCCTTCGCCGCGTAGTGGGGCGGGTTATCGTCATCATCCTTGATTGGTTTGGAGGAGGCAACGACGGACGCGCCCTCGCGGTGGTGGTCTAAAACCTCCAGCGAGCTGTCCTGCGGGACCTTGTGCTCCTCGTAAGGCGTCTCATTGAAGAACGACCACGAGCAGTGGTGCGGCGCGAGGAAGAGGTCCCACTCCAGCGTCTCGCGGACGCTCCGCCTGAGGATCGCCGCCCATATCTCCCAGCAGGCGTCGCCGCCGAACAGGGCGAGCGAGGCGCGGGCCACACCGTCAACGTCGAACCTGGCTTGCAGGACAATGCTCGTGTTATTACGCGGGCTCCACCGGGAGTCCACGTGATGCTTGAACGGCGCGTGAATGAAGAAGGCGAAATCCTTTTTCAGTGAGTTGTTGATGAGGTTGATAGAGGCGCCGGGAGGAGTTGTAACCTCATCTAGCCCCTCAGTCATCTCAGAGTCGCCGTAGCCGATGACGCGCAGGCGGTTTCCGGCGAGATGCCGCTTCGGGTCCTTACTCTTATAGAGCTTGATGCGCCGGACCGCTTCTTTCAGAAACACTTCTGCGTCCCCACAGAGTTCCTCCTCTTCGAAGTTTGCGAAGATGCGGCGCGAAAACCACAACTCGCTGATGATAATCTTCTCGGGCTCATCATCCTTTTTCTTGTAAGTGTCCGGCGGCCCAGTGTGGAACGTGCTCTCGAATCCGCGACAGTGATCCTGATCAGGGTGCGACAAAATGAAGGCGTCCGTGAAAGGGCGACCTTCGCTATCGCGCTCGAGCTCCGCCAAGAGGTGAGCATGAACGTCGTAACAGGACTTGTCCTCCTCGTCGCGCGATGCATGACGAATGTTACTATCTATGATGATTGCAGTCTTGTCGCTAAGGCGGATCAGGCTCGTGTCACCGTTGCCCACCGGAAAATACGTGATTGATGCGTCGCTCATCTTCTTTGAAACTCCTTTACCCTCATGGCGCGCCGCTCGATGTTAAGGGCGCTGGTTTGCTACCTGACCATTGATAGGGTGGCGACAGCTTACCTGAACGCCACATGTCTAAGCACACGACCCTGGATGCCGAGCAATACTCGCTCGCTACACTTCTCAGTTTTTCGCTCAAAGTCGCTATCTTTGATTCCGTACCACTTTCAGAAGCTGACTCAACGAATCAACGCCGTAGCGGTCGAGCGCAGTGTCTAGGCGCGCATCGCTGCGCATACCGAGGTCAACTCCATACTGTGCTTCAATCGTTCCTACAAGTGTGTCGCCTCGCTTTGCGCGAAGCTGTCCGTTTCCTTCGTTGCGCGCCCGGCAGCCCTGCATATCCAGGTCGTCGTTCGGAGGACATTGGTGATTGGCCATATTACTCGTCCTTTCCTATAGCTCGTGATTGAGTCACAACATAAGACCATAGTGCTGATGTGCATCCAAATGCAAGAATATACGACATTCCAGTTTAGATCAAGGGCTAATTGCTATGTCAGGTAAGTCGCGTTATAATAGTAGCCCGTCATTCGTTCTCGATGTTAACAGCCGGAGACAATAAATGATGCTGACGCACGCGGAACTTGGCCGTTGCCTCCAAGAAGCCCGTAAACGCATACGCCTATCCCAGACCGCAGTAGCCAGCCAACTCAAAGTCACACGCCAGGTAGTTTCAGCATACGAATCCGGCAAGCGCGCTGTCTCCG
>DATHJK010000518.1:0-3372 GCA_035316225.1 Pyrinomonadaceae bacterium | reverse complement strand
CTCCTGCCCGCTTTTGGGGTTCTTCGGCGCAAAGGACGGAGGGATTCCGCCCGAGCAGGTTCATGCATTCGAGCAGGCGCTGAAGCAGGCCGGAAAGAAGGCAGAGATTTACATCTACCCCGATGCAGGGCACGGCTTTTTCAACGATACACGGCCAACAGCCTACAACGCCGAGGCAGCAGCAGACGCATGGGCCAAGCTGCTCAAGTTCTACCACGAAAGACTTTGAAAGAAATTGATGAGTGCAGAGTGATGAGTGATGAATGAAAAGCTTTTCATTCATCACTCATCACTCTGCACTCATCGCTATAGTTATGTCTTACGCAACATTGGAAGGGACAAAGCGATACGAGGAGCGTTTTCGCGGGCACGCGGCTGAGAACCATTTTCGCCTGGAAGAGAATCTGTGGGTCTCTTCCATAGGAATTGGCACTTATCTGGGCGATTGGGACGAGGAGACGGACGAGCGTTACGCAGAGGCTGTCTTTCGTGCCGTAGAGCTTGGCGTGAACGTGATTGACACGGCCATCAACTACAGGTTTCAACGCAGCGAGCGATCTATAGGCACAGCGTTGCGCCGCTTGACGGAGCAACGAGTTGCCGCGCGCGACGAGATTTTAATCTGCACGAAAGGCGGCTACCTGCCTTTCGACTCGGAGCGTCCCGGAAACGTGCGCGATTACGTTGAAGAGAATTTCGTTCGACCGGGCATTGCGAAGTTTTCCGACTTCGTGGGCGGAAGCCACTCCATGACGCCGGACTACTTGCAGAGCCAAATTGACTGGTCGCTACGCAACATGGGGCTGGACTGCATTGACGTTTACTACGTTCATAACCCGGAGGCGCAACTCGGCGAAGTCTCGCGCGAAGAATTTGATAGAAGATTGCGCGCGGCCTTCGAGCTTCTGGAGCAGAAGCGCGCCGAAGGAAAGATAAGAATGTACGGCGCGGCCACATGGAACGGCTTTCGCGCAGGCATGGACGAGCGCACCTACCACTCGCTACCGCGTATGGTCGAATTAGCGCGCGAGGTCGGAGGCGACGAGCACGGCTTTCGTTTCATACAGCTTCCGTTCAATCTGGCTATGCCCGAAGCTCTGGTCGCGCGCAATCAGGTTTTGAACGGCGAGCAACTGACGCTGCTGGAAGCGGCGAGCGCGCTCGGCGTCACGGTCGCTGCCAGCGCATCAATATTGCAAGGGCGCGTTGCGCGCAACCTGCCGGAAGAGGTGCGCCAACCGCTCGGCTCACTCGCCACAGACGCGCAGACCGCCATTCAATTCGTGCGCTCCACGCCCGGCATCACAGTCGCGCTTGTGGGCATGAGCCGACGCGCGCACGTCGAAGAGAATCTGCAACTCGTTCGCGTGCCCCCGGCGCTGCCGGAAGATTACCAGCAGTTGTTTGAGCAAGCTGGATAATGAGCAAGGATTCAGAAGTCAGGAGTTAGTAGATTTAATGCTATTTGAAGTTGAGCGATGATGCATGGAATCAAAGTTGGCCTAACTATTTTATTCTGACTCCTGACTTCCAAATTTAATCATGACACTACAAGACTACAAATCATTCTCAGACTTCTGGCCGCACTATGTTGCGGAGCATAGCAAGCCAGCTACACGCGCTCTTCATCTAGCGGGCACGACTGTTGGTCTTGCTTGCGCCGCCGCTTTTCTTGCGAAACGAAAGTGGCGCTGGCTTCCGCTTGCGCTCGTGCCGGGTTACGGCGCGGCGTGGGTCGGCCATTTCTTCATAGAACGGAACAAGCCCGCTACGTTCGATCACCCGCTCTGGTCTTTCATGGGCGATTGCAGGATGATAGCGCTGATGCTCAAGGGCGAGATGAGCGAAGAGGTCGAGCGTGTGCTCGACGGCAAACCAGAAATCAGAGATTGAGGTTTGATAAAGGATTTAAATTCCGGCGGGTCTTGAGAATCTAGCCGTCTATAATCTCCGGCCAGGTGTCGTCCTCTTCACCAAGCTCACTCACCTGACGCTCTGCGATTTCCAGTTCATGCATGGTCGTCTCAAGCTCTATGCGTGTTCTCTTCAACTCTCTTTCAAGATACTCGATGCGCCTGCGATCCTGTCGGCTCACCTTCTGCATGAACATCAGGTAGAAGAATTGCGTCGCGGCGACGCATGCAAGTGCCAGAGCCAAAGTGAGAGCAACGTACATCATAACCACTTCGGAAATTTTTGATCCGGGGGATTGAGACGGATTATACCACGCCCGCTTTCATAAGCCAGCACTTGAGAACGGACATACAGGATTTATTCATTCTTGAGTGAAACGAGAAAGAAATCTCACTACAGAAAGCAATAGAGAATGCAGAGGAAGCCTAAGCGAGATTCAGAATATCTAATCTCAAATTTGGGTAATAATATACTTAACTCACCACGTGTTCTATGAGACAATGCGCTCATGGAAAACGAAAAGAACTTCCCCAAAACACGTCAAGAGGCAATCAAGTATTTTGCTGACCCTGATACTTGCGTCACTTTCATGTCCATGCTTCGCTGGCCTGACGGTGTAACCTGCCCTCACTGTGAAGGCAAGGCAGTATCTTACCTTTCAACTCGCAGAATGTGGAAGTGCATGAACAAAGCTTGCCACAAGCAATTCTCTGTCAAGGTCGGCACAATCATGGAAGATTCTGCAATCAAGTTGGAGAAGTGGCTTGCTGCAATCTGGCTTATTGCTAATGCTAAGAATGGAATCAGTTCTTACGAGATTCACAGAGCATTAGGTGTCACTCAAAAGAGCGCGTGGTTCATGCTTCACAGAATCCGCCTTGCTATGCAGACAGGCTCATTCAAGAAGATGAGCGGCACAGTGGAAGTTGATGAGACTTTCATCGGCGGTCTGTCTCGCAACATGCACAAGAGCGAGAGAGATAAAAAGATTACCGGGCCGGGTGGATGCGGCAAGGCAATTGTGTTAGGTCTGCTTGAGCGTCACGGTGAAGTTAGAACCAAAGTTATCGTCGACAGGTCGCAAGAGACTCTACAAGGTGAAGCCCGTAATCATGTTGAAAGTGGCTGTGAGGTTTACACGGACGCTCATCGCTCTTATTTAGGGTTGAGCGAAGATTACATCCATGAGTTCACAGACCATGCAGAAGAGTATGTGCGCAGCAATGTTCACACGAACGGAATAGAGAACTTTTGGTGTCTGCTCAAACGATCAATCAAAGGCATATATGTTAGCGTAGAGCCGTTTCATCTGTTCCGTTATCTTGACGAACAGGCTTTTAGGTTCAATACTCGCAAGGGGAAGGATGCCGACAGGTTCATGCAAGCGGTCAAGTCAATCGCTGGAAAGAGACTTACCTATGGTGAACTGACAGGCCGTCTTTCCGGCCACTGAAAAGA
>DATHJK010000517.1:0-10162 GCA_035316225.1 Pyrinomonadaceae bacterium | reverse complement strand
GCGAGAGATATTTTCTGGCTTCCTCAACATCCAGATCATGAAGAAAGCTCAAATCGAGCGTGCCGTGCTCGCGCTTTATCTGCTTCAATAAATCTTTTATGACCGCAGCCTTTTGATTCGCCAGCCCGCCCTCGCGTATCGTCTCGGCAATTGTCGAAGCGCGAGCGCGTAGCGCATCGTCCCATGTTGAAAAGCGTTTCTTAAGCTCCGCGAAAGTGCGATGGCTATTGGTGTCGCTCGTCGCCTGAGACAGAATTATCTGCACGAGCATGTCTAGCGGGTCTGCCTCGCGTCTATTCTCAGGCACGCCGTAAGCGCGTTCCAGATTCTGTATGATGTAGCGTACAGGCTTCTCCCCAAAAATCTCTTCGGCGGACGAATCCTGCTCTCTGTGCGGCGACGCGGCGCTCATCTGTATTTCACTTTCGTAAGAATTTCAAAACAAGTATAGTGACGCCGCGCGGCGCTGTCGAACTATTCAAGTGTAGGAATCGTTCCAAAACCGTGAGCAGGCATTCAATCTCTTTGCGAGCTTAAGTCTTTCCTTTGCGCCTTTGCGAGAACCCTCAATTTACATGAGAGTCGAGCTTACCGAGAGTTGCAATTTCACGCAAAGGCGCAAAGATAAAGAGCAAAGACCGCTAAGGGCTTCTCAAGTGAGAAACTTAATCCATTGCCGGAGTCATAAAGATGATGAAATTGCTGCTGGCTAAATTGACGCTTCTATCGCTGCTCATCTCTTTTGCTGCCCCAGTATCGAATGCGCAGCGCTCACGACCTCGAAAGCCTATGAACACTGAGACACTTGCGGCGCGGGCGACGCGCCTTGCGGACGAGTATGTGGCCGAATACGTCTCGCGCTTCCCGGAGCAGGCCGAGTTGAGCGGGCTTCCCGTTACCAGGCACGACGGCCTCACGGATAATTCAATGGCGGCTCTCAAAAGCTGGCAATCTCTTGAAGACGGCTGGGCGCGGGAGCTTGCATCAATGAAACTCGCAGACCTTGAAGGTCGGCCAGAGTGGGTCACGCTGGGCTTTTTGAAAGAGGCCGTTGAATCGTCGCGGCAGTCGCGCGTGTGCCGCTACGAGCTTTGGCCCGCGAACCAGTTGAGCGGCTGGCAGGCAAACTTCGCGCAGCTATCGGACGTGCAGCCAGTAGGGAGCGATCAGAATCGCTCGGACGCGCTCGCCAGATTCGGCAAATTGCCGCGCTATCTGGACACAGAGATAGATAATCTTCGTGAAGGCGCGCGCCTTGGTTACACCACTCCGAAGCGAAACGTGCAGCTTGTCGTAGAGCAACTGGAGCAGATTCTAAAACTCCCCGTCGAGCAGTTGCCTTTTTACAGCCCGACGATGCGCGATTCGTCCGCCGATTTCAAGCAAGCCTGGACGAAACTTTTGACCAATGAGATAAGACCTGCAATCGAGAGATACCGCGACTATTTGAAGAACGATTACGTGAATCACGCGCGCGTGTCATTGGCTATAACGGCGATTCCGAACGGCGCGGCCTGCTACGATGCGTCGTTTCGTTCGAGCACGACGCTCACGCGCACTGGACGCGAGACTTTCAACCTCGGCATGAGAAGAGTCGAGCGATTGCGCGCAGAGGCTATGGAGATTGCGCGTACCAAGCTTGGCATCAACGATCTCAAAACTCTGGTTGACCGAATTCGCACAGACCCGGCTAATAAATTCAGCAGCCGCGACGAGCTTCTTGAATTTGCGCGCGCGGCTGTGGAACGCGCGAAGAACAAGCTGCCCCAGTGGTTTTCAACTATTCCGCGCACGAGCATTTCGGTCGAGCCTTATCCGGCCTTCATGGAGAATACGTCGCCCGACAGCTATTGGCCTGCGCCGCCGGACGGCAGCCGCACGGCCACCTACAGAATCTCTCTCTTCCGCTTCGCAGACACACCGCGCTCAAACGCAGAGGTCACAGCTTTTCATGAATCTTATCCGGGCCATCATCTGCAAATCGGACTGGCGCTGGAACGCCCCTCCGCGCATCTCATCACGCGCCTCGTTGGCAACTCGGGCTTTATAGAGGGCTGGGCGCGCTACGCCGAAAATCTGGCGGAAGAGATGGGGCTTTACTCTTCCGACTACGCGCGCGCGAACCGTCGCCTGTGGCCGTCGCGCGGGATGGTAGTTGATCCCGGGCTTCACCTGTTCGGCTGGACGCGCGATCGTGCGGTTGCCTTCATGGTCGAGAGCGGTCGCATGTCAGAGCGCGAGGCGGAGAACACGGTTGATAGAATTGCCGTCTGGCCTGCGCAGCTAACGGCCTATGACACGGGCGCTATGGAATTCTTTGCGCTGCGCGACGAAGCGAGGGCAGCGCTGGGCCAACGATTCGACATACGCGAATTTCACGACGTTGTTTTGAGCAGCGGCTCTATCACATTGCCTATGCTGCGCGAGAGGGTCGAGCGGTGGATCAGGTCTAAACGGCGAGCCTCGTGAATGCGCCGAGAGTAAGATGGATTTCTCCGCACGGGCGATGACTGAAGCGCGATGCCGAATGACTTGCGAGTGTGTCTGCTTCAAGCGTGAGAATCTACCGGCAACTCAATTGTGAATGTCGAGCCTTTGCCCAACTCGGATTGAGCCGCGACATCGCCGCCGTGCGCGCGTGCCAGATGTTTGACGATAGAGAGTCCCAGTCCTGTGCCGCCGCGTTCGCGCGAGCGTGCGCGATCAACCTGATAGAATCGCTCGAATACGCGCGCCAGATTCTCCTGCGAAACTCCCTCGCCCGTATCCGCGATGCTGATAAGGTCGCGCTCCGACCCGCGCTCGTGCATGACCCTGACAGTCCCGCCCTCTCGGTTAAACTTGATCGCATTGTCAATCAGGTTCGTCAACATCTGCTCAAGCCTCTGACGGTCAGCATAAACTTCCGCACCGGGTTCTATCTCGTTTTTCAAATGGACGTTTCGCTCGGCGGCGCGCGCGGCCAGAGATATGGTGATGTCTGAGACAAGCGGCAGCAATTTCACGCGCGAAGGCTCAACCTTAATCGCGCCCGACTCGATTGATGAAAGCTCAAGAATGTCGTCGATCAAAGCATGCATACGGAGCGCGTTCCTGCTGATTATGGAAAGGAAGCGCTCTCTTTCCGCTTCGTCAACCGCGCCCTCTTCCAATGTCTCCACGAACGCGCGTATGGCCGTCAAAGGTGTGCGCAATTCGTGAGAGACGTTAGAGAGAAATTCCCGGCGCGCGCGCTCCAGACGCTCAATATCCGTCATGTCGAAGAAGATGCCGACGACGAAACGCGCACGCTCTTCATTCTCCAAGAGCAGCGGCATGACGCGCAGTTCCAGAGTGCCCTGCCCAGTCTCGGCTTTAATTTCAGTTCGAAGATTTTCGTCCAGCGCGGATTGAAACGCCGCGTGGATTGAACCGTTGCGCGTTATATCGCTCAGGCGAGCGCGCTCCAACGCACCGTTCATACGACTGAAAATCTCGCGCGCCGCACGGTTTGCTGCGATAACGCGCATCTCACGATCAACGACCAGCACGCCCTCGCGCATAGTTTTCATCGTAGCCGTCAGAAGCGCTTCGGGCTGAATCAAGCCGCTTGAATCAATAGCTTGCTTCTCTTCTGGAAATGTTTTTGGCTCTGAAGGAATCTCTCTTTCAGAAACCAGCTTTCGCGTCGAAAGGCCGAAGAGCAGTCCCGCAATTAGAGAGAAGATTAGAATCAGGCCGACACGCGCGTTGAAAGTTGAGGCCGCGAGCAGGATTGTCAAAATCAGACAGCCGACCGGTAGCAGAAGCTTGACGGGACGCGACATAAGATCATTGTCCGCCTCGTGCGGAAAGGTTCTTGCCCGTCAGTTTGCCGCAGCCCGCAAAGCGATAGCCCACGCCTATCACAGTCTCTATGCAGTCGCCGCATGCGTCCAACTTCTGACGAAGCCTGCGCACATGCACATCCAGCGTGCGCGAGTCGCCGTAATGCTCGTAGCCCCAGACTTCATCCAATAGCTGCTGGCGAGTCGCCACTCGCCCAGCGCTTCTGGCAAGTGTGGTCAGAAGCGCGAACTCCTTGCGCGTCAGACGCACCTCTGCCCCGTCGCACACGACACGCATGTCTGCGAAATCAATAGTCAACCGCTCGTCTTCGTAGGAAGAGGATTTCTGTTCTTCAGCGCGGCGCAAAAGAGCGCGAACGCGCGCCAGCATCTCGCGCACCGAAAAAGGCTTCGTGATGTAATCGTCTGCTCCGAGATCAAGCCCTGCGACGCGATCTGTTTCGGATGCGCGCGCCGTCAGCATGATGATGGGAGTTCGCCTTGTCTGAGGCTCGCGCCGAAGACGGCGACAAAGCTCCATGCCGCTCATGCCCGGCAGCATCAAATCCAGGACTATGAGCGACGGCGGCGCTTGCGCGTCCAGCGCAGCGCTCAACCCCTGCTCCCCCGTAGCAGCTACGCGCACAGCGAACCCTTCACGCTCAAGGCTATATCTCACGCCCTCCGCGATGTCCGCGTCGTCTTCGATGATTAGCACAGGCCGCATAAGAAAGGTGATGAGTGATGAGTGATGAGTGATAAGTGATAAGGGAAGGAGACAGAAGCCAGAATCCAGAATTCAGAATACAAACGCTTTACCTTCTGGCTACTGACTCTTGGATTCTGTATTCCTTTCTTTCTTATCACTTATCACTTATCACAATTTACTATGCTTGATGTACGCGGCTTCAGTCATGTAGACGGTAAGCTCGCAGATGTCTTTAACGTAGTCGCCTACGCGCTCTATGTGTTTGGCGACCATGAGCAAACGGGCGGCGCGCTGGCTGGTTGCAGGGTCGTGCGCCATCATTTCAATCAGTTCGTGGAATATGTGTCCATACAGATCATTAATCTTGCGGTCGCGCTCTATGACCTTGCGCGCAGAGGCAGCGTCCGATTCCGTGAAAGCATCCAGCGCCGAGCGCAGCATAGCGGAAGCGTGCTCGGCCATTCGCTGCATGTCAGCGTAAGAGCGAAGCTGCGGCTCGTCGTTAAGATCAAGAGCGGCGCGCGCTATGTTGCAGGCGTGGTCGGCTATGCGCTCTAAGATAGGCGTCATCTTGACGACAGCCATAACGAAGCGCAGGTCGCGCGCGGCTGGCTGGCGCAGGGCGATAACGTCAATGCAGAAGTGGTCAATCTCCACCTCCAGCCTGTCTATCTCGTCATCGCCGACGAGCACTTCCTGCGCCGTCTGGCTATCGCGTTCGACCAGCGAATAGATGGCGCGCTGCAAAGCAGTCTCGGCCTCGCCGCCAAGAATCAGCACGCGGTCGCGCAGCATGTCCAACTCGTCATCAAGCCTTCTGTGTAATTCCATATCTCAATTTCGGATTGCGGATTTGTAAGAACGGATTTTTCCTTAAATTAACAGATTCTGTCTTCAACCTGCTTATCAATCCGCAATTGAATATTCCGCATTCCGCAATTACCCGAACCTTCCGGTGATGTAATCCTCCGTCAACTTCTCGTCGGGGTTGGTGAATATTTTTTCCGTTGTGTTGACCTCTACGAGTTTGCCGAGCCAGAAGAAGGCCGTCTGGTCTGAGACGCGCGCGGCCTGCTGCATGTTATGTGTAACTATGATTATCGTGTACTGCTTCTTCAACTCGAAGATCAACTCTTCAATCTTGGTCGTAGCAATCGGGTCAAGCGCCGATGCAGGCTCGTCCATCAAAAGAATCTCAGGGCGCACGGCCAGCGCTCGCGCGATGCAGAGCCGTTGCTGCTGGCCGCCGGAAAGCCCAAGCGCAGATGTTTTCAGCCGGTCTTTAACCTCTTCCCACAGCGCCGCGTCATAGAGAGCCTGCGCGACGCGCTCGTGCAATTCGCTCTTCGTCCTCGTCAGACTGTTGATGCGCAGGCCGTATGCTACGTTGTCGAAGATTGATTTCGGGAACGGGTTGGATTTCTGAAAGACCATGCCGACCTTGCGGCGCAAACCCACAACGTCTGTGTCCGGCGCGTAGATGTCCTCGCCATCAATCATCACCTGCCCTTCGGCGCGCGTCGCCGGAATGGTGTCGTTCATTCGATTGAGCGTGCGAAGGAATGTTGACTTGCCGCAGCCCGACGGGCCTATGAATGCCGTCACCACTCTTTCCGGCACGTCCAGCGAGATGTTGTGAAGCGCCTGCGTGCGACCATAAAAGAAGTTCAGGCCGCGCACAGTCACTTTCGTGTGCGCTAGTGTCTCTTCACGCCTGTCTTCTCTCTCTCGCCGCTCTGCCATCGCCGGAGGTGGAGGTGCTACCATTGCTTTTGCCGCTGACATATTAGTTAGTGATGAGTGCAGAGTGATGAGTGATGAACTAGAAGAGCAAAGTCTTTGCTTTATTTCATCATTCTGCACTCTGCATTCATCATTCTCTTCAAAATCTCTTTCGAGTAAAAAAGCGGACGACGATGTTGATGAACAGAATCAGGGTCATCAAAACAAGCGTCGCAGCCCATGCCTGCGCGTGCCATTCATCGTAAGGCGAGATGGCGTAGTTGTAAATCTGAACGGTCAGGCTCGCTATGGGTTGATCCAGCGCTGTGCTAAAGAAGCGGCTGCCGAATGCAGTGAAAAGCAGCGGCGCAGTTTCGCCCGAAACCCTAGCGACCGCGAGCATCGCTCCCGTTGCTATGCCCGAAGCGGCTGCTGGCAAGACCACTCCCAGCGTTACCCTCCACTCAGGCGCGCCGAGCGCAAGCGCCCCTTCGCGCAAAGATGTCGGCACAAGTCGTATCATCTCTTCAGTCGTTCGCGCCACAATCGGAATCATAATCAGCGCGAGCGCAACTGCGCCCGCCAGCGCAGAAAAATGCTTCATAGGCAGTACGAATATCGCGTAGACGAAGACGCCCGTGACGATTGAAGGGATGCCGGTCAAAGTGTCAACGAGGAATCGCACCGTGCTTGCGAAGCGGCCTGCGCCGAACTCTGCCAGATAAACTCCCGTCGCTATGCCGAGCGGCAGACCTATCAGAGACGAAAGCGCAAGCAGCACGAGCGAGCCGAGGATGGCGTTGCCAATTCCACCGCCCTCGCCTACGGGCTTCGGCGATTCGACCAGAAAGCTAAAGCTCAGCGCGCCAATCCCGCGCCACGCTATGTAACCCAGAATTACAACCAGCACGCCGACAACCAGAAGCGTGCAGAGAGCCGTGAGGAGTTGAACGATGGCGCTCTGGCTCCTGCGAAAACGGTCTCTGCTGCCCAATGCTTTCACGCCCGCGCAACACCTCCGATCTTTCTTGTCACATTCCAGACCAGCAGCCTTGCGATTGCGTTCACGACGAAAGTGACCAGAAAAAGAATCAGTCCCAGTTCGACGAGCGAACTCAGGTAAAGGTCTGCGGTCGCCTCTGTAAATTCGTTGGCGATGACGGAAGCAATCGTGTAGGACGATTCAAAAAGCGAGGCGCTTATCTGCGGACGATTGCCAATGACCATAGTGACGGCCATAGTCTCGCCCAGCGCTCGCCCCAACCCTAAGATCACAGCGCCCGCGATTCCCGGCGCAGCGTTAGCCAACACAACTCGCGTCATCTCCCACCTTGTAGCGCCGAGCGCAAGGGCCGCTTCACGCTGCGACGAAGGAACAGCAGCGAGCACGTCGCGCACCACGGAAGAGATTATGGGCGTGACCATGATTGCCAGAATCACTCCGCCCGTGAGCAATCCTATTCCCGTGATTGGCCCACGAAAGAAGAGCGTCCAGCCGAAGTAACGCGCAAGCAGCGGCTCGATTCTCTCGCGCAAGGTAGGCGCGAGCACGAAGATTCCCCACAGGCCGTAGACTACGGAAGGAATTGCGGCGAGCAACTCAACTAAAAAAGTTATCGGGCGTGCCAGATTGTGCGGCGCTTGCTCTACCAGAAAGATTGCGACGCCGAGAGAGACGGGGACGCTTATTAAAAGAGCAATTAGAGAAGAGACGATTGTGCCGTAGATGAAGGGCAGCGCGCCGAACGTGTCGCGCACTGGATTCCACGCGGTGCCTGTCAGAAAGCCGAACCCGAATTTTCGGATCGAAAGCATTGAATGCTGCGCAATCGCCAGAATCATCACGCAGACAATCAGAAGCACTATCAACGCCGCCATGAACAACAGGCCGCGAAATACTGCATCGCCCGTGTTACCGGTCGGCGCGAGCGCACGCCGCCAGTTCCAGCGCCACACGCGACCGCCATACTTTGCGGAAGGCTCAGGCATTACGGGTTGCGGATTAACCATTTTAAGTCTGGAGTCTGGAGTCTGAAGTCTGGAGTCCGAGGTCAAAGAGCATTTTGCTTTTGACTCCAGACTCACGACTCCAGACTCCAGACTTTTCACTGTCGTAGTGGCTTGCCGTTCGAGGTTATCGAATTGATCTTCGCTTCGGCGCGTCGGACTATATCTGCCGGGAGCGGCGCATACTGAAGGTCGCGCGCGAATTGCTCGCCATCGTGTATGCCCCACCAGAGAAAATCAACCAGAGCTTTGCCTTTCGCAGCGTCGCGCTGATCCATGTAAACCAGTATGTAAGTGTAGCTCGAAATCGGATAGGCGTTCGCGCCCGCAGCGTTAGTTATCGAAACGCGCAGATCATCCGGCGTGTTCGCGGCTGAAGCGGCGGCAGCGGCAGTCACAGCATCAATCGTAGGCTCTATGAAATTCCCCGAAGAGTTTTTCACAAGCGCGACGGGCAGATGATTCTGCGATGCGTAAGCCAGTTCGACGTAACCGATTGTGTTCGGCTGCTGCTTAATCATCCCCGTGACGCCTTCGTTGCCTTTGCCGCCCTGTCCCACAGGCCACTGCGGCGACTTGTCCGCTCCGACTTTTTGTTTCCACTCGTCGCTCACCTTCGACAGATAATCCGTGAAAACGAACGTGGTGCCGCTGCTTTCAGCGCGATGCACGACCGTTATGTCCGCGTTCGGCAAGTTCACGCCCGCGTTGTCCTGCTGAATTTTCGCATCGTTCCACTTCGTAATCTTTCCAAGAAATATGTCTGCGATTGTTTCCGAAGAGAAGCGAAGCGGTTGGGTAACATTCGGCAGGTTGTATGTGAGTACGACAGCGCCCAGCACGGTCGGAATGTGCAGGAGTTTGGCGGGCGAAGCATTCTGTTCGGCGTCTGTCATCGGCGCGTCGGAAGCGCCGAAGTCAATCGTCTGCGCCTGAATCTGCTTGATGCCGCCGCCCGAGCCTATTGATTGATAATCAATGCGTAAGTTCGGGTTAAGCTTAGAATATTCGCTCAGCCATTTTTGATAGAGCGGATTAGGAAAGGTCGCGCCAGCGCCCTGCAAATTAATCTTTCCGCCGCCTGCGCCGCCCTGCTGATTGCTGCATGACGCAATCAACACGATTATGGAAATGAGTGTGAGCGCGAGCGTCGCGCGCAAGAAATTTTTCGAGGGAGGCATTTTTCGAAGCTTCTCCTGCAAACTGTTTTTATAAGTCAAAGAGCGTTGCAGTCTAATTCCGCCGTGTTACATCCATCTGAACTGTGCCTGAAATCTTCGTAAACAACAGGTGGAAAGCAATGATGAGGGCAACAACGATGACAGTGTAAACAGAAGCTGACTCATCGCCTCTTCACCTAAACACGCTTAGAAAGTAAAAACCAACTGTTCCTGTAATCGAATCGTGTGCGGGGCGAAAGCGCCCAGTGGAATGAAGAAGGAGGGGAAATCTCCGCTGTTGCGAAGCTGGTTCTGAAGGAAAAGCAGGCTCTGGAAAGTCACTTTCTTCGCCAGCCCGTAGTCGAACCTCAGATGGTGCGTTCTTAGATTGACGCCCGTGCCTGTGCCCAGATCGTCGTCCGTCACCTGCGAGATTAGAGAGTTTGCGCCCTTGATAGAGAAGACGTATAGAAACGCCATATCGCCCGTCTTCGTTATTTTGCCGATTTGCAGCGCGGCCAGCATAGCGTCGCGCTCTCGCACGCCGGTGCCTATGTTGCGCGCGAGTTGAATATTGAACGTCACAGGATAGAGGTGATCTCCGACTTTGAATCCGGCGTAGTTAAGACGATAGGCCAGGCGCGCAATCTGAAATCTTCCCGCTGTGTAAATGGCTCCGCCCGGCGTGGTCGTAGCGTTGCCTGTGCCGGGCAATGGGCCTGATAGAACAAGACCGATTCCCGGTTGAACTATGAGTA
>DATHJK010000516.1:0-4185 GCA_035316225.1 Pyrinomonadaceae bacterium | reverse complement strand
GCGCCACTCGCACGATTTGAGCTACGACGAGATAGCGGAAGTGACCGGCCTGCCGCTGGGCACGGTCAAGAACCGGCTGTTTCGCGCGCGCGAGATGATGCGCCAGCAGTTCATTGATAAAGGCATCACGGGTGTTTGATCTCGGCTAAGAGAATGACGGAAGCTATAGAAAATTCGGTTTGTCAGGGCGACGACGTTGCGGCTTATCTTGACAGCGAACTCGACGGCGCGGCGAGTCTGCGCTTCGAGGAGCACATGATCGAGTGCGCTTCGTGTAGGGCCAGATTGCGTGAACAGCGCAGCCTGCTTTGCACGCTCGACATTGCTCTCAATGATAAACGCTCGCTAGAGCTTCCGGTAGATTTCGCCCGGGTCGTTGCCACCCACGCGAAAGCCGACATGGGCGGCGTGCTAGACCGCGCGGAACGCCGTCTGGCGCTTTTCTGGTGCGCGATTCTGGCTGTCTCTTCTTTCATACTGCTCGGCACAGCTTTCCGCGACGTTGTGCTTCGTCCCGCCGCTTCCGTTGCGCGACAGGTCGTTGCGCTCTGCGACATGGCGGGGCGCGCAGCTTACGACGCGGGCGCGAGCTTTGCTGTCATCTCTCGCTCGGTCGGCGGCCACCTTATCTTCGAGTCGCACTTCTTCGGCGCGTTCGCGCTGCTTCTTCTGATAGTCTCCGTAGCGCTCCTCCCCGGCCTTATCATCCGCCATCGCCGCGCAAAAATAATGTAGAAGGGAAGTCACCGAAAGCGCTGCAAATTTTTATGAAGCGACGCTGAAGTTTGCAGTTAGTGAAGATGGTCAACGAAGCTCAACTTGAAAGAGAGTTTGGCGCAGGCGCAATGCCCGTGCTGTTGAGAGCGTTGCTGGCTTCACTTGCCCTTCTCCTCATCTTCGCGGCGGCGCACGCCGAAGGAACAGTCGTTCCTCAGCCGCTGCCGGATGATCGCACGCCCGTCGTCGTTGACGGCGTGAACGAACATGACGTTTATGGCTTCGGACAAACGATTATCGTGCGCGGAACCGTAAAGCATGGCGCGGCATCTTTCGGCGGCGATGTGATAGTAGAAGGCACAGTCGAAGGAGACGTGGCGGCCATAGGCGGCTCTGTCATTCAGCGTGAAGGCTCGCGCATAGGCGGCGACGTTGCCGTATTCGGCGGAACTTATCATCACGGAACTTCGGCTCCGAATCGCAACCCTCAGAGCATGACGATTGTGGTCGCGGGGCTTGAGCAGGAACTGCGCAACATGATGCGCGATCCTACGACGGTGCTCGCACCCAGACTCACGCCCATTTACTTGGGCCAACGCCTTCTGGCGGTGCTCTTCTGGTTCGTCATGTCGCTGGCGTTGACGGCTGTGACTCCGGGTTCTGTCAGCCGGGCAGTGGCGCGGCTTCATCTATCGAATGTTCGAGTGGGTTTGATAGGACTGCTCGGTGCGGTCGTGCTCTCTTTCGGATTCTTCATATCTTTGATGGCGCTGCCTACAGCCGTAGGCGCGCTCGTAGGCGTGATGGCGCTGCTCTTTCTGCTTCTGGCTTATCTCTTCGGGCGCGTTGCGATTCAGGCCGCTACGGGGCGCTGGCTTCAAAAGCTTCTATTAGCGGAGGGGCGGCGTTCGGAATCGCTGGCGCTCCTGCTCGGCACAGGCTTCTGGGTCATGGTGCTTTCGCTGCCTTACGTCTGGCCTATGGCTTTTTGCGGGCTTCTGGTGGCAAGCCTGGGTCTGGCGCTGACGGCGCGCTATCGTATGGGCTGGAAACGCGCCGAAGCTTGATGAGATAGCTCCGATACTGTGTAGCCATCAAACGCCAGGAAGAGGCAATCTACTAAATCACATGAAAGAAGCCTCTTGTTTAGTGTAGTCTCGCGTGATTTAGTGGTCATCATCACCTCTTTTCTAACTGCAATATTTCCCAAGCCGCCGCAAAATTCCTGCAACTAAATGGAGCACCCGCGCGTCTTAAAGCTTGCCGCCAGATTTCTGCCAGAAATCCCCTCTCTCTGGTGTTTACAATAGTAAAAGGCCGGCGACTTTGTTCGCAAAATCGGCGACATTCTTTCGCAATTAATCGTAAGCTTAAACTGGACACAAGCAAGTTCGTCCCTTAAATCCGAAGGGAAAACAGATTAACAAGATGAAAAATATTTGGAAGTCCCTCGCGCTTGCCCTCTGCCTTTTTTCGGCAGGCGCGCAACTTGCGCGAGCGCAGACCGCAACGCCTTCTCCTTCGCCTGCACCTTCCGCAGCCGCTGTTGATGCTACGGGCATCACTGCCAACTTCGCGCTCGGCGATGTCATAGCGATTGATGCAGGGGCGAACCGCTTGCGCATCAAGACAAAGATGGGCGAGATAAACGTGCTTCTGAGCAGCGCTACGGAGTATTTCCGCGTGCCGCCGGGCGAGACCACTTTGCAGAACCGCCAGCCCATCAAGCTCGCAGACATTCAGATAGGCGACCGGGCTATGGCACGTGGCCGCGTCTCGGACGACCGCACGAGCGTCCCTGCGCGCCAGATCATAATTATGACAAAGGCGGACATAGCGCAGCATCAGGAGCACGACCGCGAAGAGTGGCGCAGGCGCGGGCTTATAGGAACAATCTCTTCAATCAACATGGAGACGAAAGAGATTACTGTAAGCGTGAGAACGCGCGAGGGTATGAAGCCTGTTGTTGTGGCCGCTGGCGACAACGTGCGCTTTCGTCGCTACGCGCCCGACTCCGTTAGATTCGATGATGCGAAGCCCAGCACTTTCACTGAAGTTAAAGTAGGCGACGAGTTGCGTGCGCTTGGCGAAAGAAGCGCGGACGGAACGCATTTTACGCCTGAAGAGGTGGTCACGGGTTCATTCCGCAGAGTTGATGGGACGGTCACCGCAATCAACGCTTCGGCTGGAGAGATAACCGTCAAGAATTTGCAGAACGGCCAGCCCTATACAATCGTTGTAAACCGGAACTCTATGCTTCGCCGCATCCCGCCTGAGATGGCGCAGCGTCTGGTGATGATGAGACAGGCGCAGACGAGCGGTCAGGCCGTCGGAGCGCAGGGTGCTGGCGCGCCTCAGAGTGGAGCGCCGCCGCAGCAGGGTGGTGGCCCGGGCGCAGGAGGCTCAGGGCCGGGGTCGGGTGGTATGCGTCCCGGCGGCTTTGACCCGCAGGAACTTTTCGAGCGACTGCCTGCAATTACAATTACCGACTTGAAGCCGGGCGACGCCATTGGTGTGCTCAGCACTGTGGGCACAATACCCACGCGGCTGACCGCAATCAAGGTCGCAGCAGGAATCGAGCCGCTGCTGGCCGCGCCGCAAGCGCCGACGCAGCAGGGGCGCGGGCAGCAGTCGCCGGGCATGAGTATTCCCGGTCTGGATAGCGGCATAGGCTTGCCGTAAAACTTACAGATAAGATTGAAGCAGTAATGCCGGTTTTCAAACGCTTCCATCTTCTCATTCTTATTTCGACGATAGACGATTGACCACAGACGATAGATAAGAGCTTTGCTTTCAATCGTCCATCGTCAATTGTCTATGGTCTAAAAATCACAGGTTAGAGATCAATGCAGACATCTCAAAAAATATTCTTCAGCGGCACAGCGCTGGCGCTGGTTATTCTTTTCACTTCGCTGGTCGCGTTCGCGCAGGGCACAGGCAGTTTGCGCGGGCAGGTCGTTGACGAGTTCGGTGGATTGATAGTCGGAGCAACCGTCACCGTAATGGACTCTACAGGCGCTGAGAAAGCGACGGCGACAACCAACAATGAAGGCAACTTCAGCGTCAACGGCCTCGCGCCCGGAAAGTACACGGTCATGGCCGTTGCACAGGGGTTCGCACATTACGAGAATGCTGAAGTTGAGGTCGCGCAGGGTCGCCCTACCAGACTAGACATCAAGTTGAGCGTGACGATTGAAGAATCGCAGGTCACCATAGCGCAGGAAGGCTCTGTCGATACCACGCCTGAGAACAATGCCAGCGCGCTTGTTTTGAGCGGGAACGATCTGGATGCGCTGCCTGACGACCCGGACGAACTGGCCGCAGCGCTGCAAGCTCTGGCTGGCCCATCGGCAGGCCCGAACGGTGGGCAGTTCTACATTGACGGCTTCACGGGCGGGCGTCTTCCTCCGAAGAATTCCATACGAGAGATTCGCATCAACCAGAACCCGTTCTCTGCCGAATACGACC
>DATHJK010000515.1:0-3012 GCA_035316225.1 Pyrinomonadaceae bacterium | reverse complement strand
GCAGTTCCAGATAGTGTTCCCGTGCCTGCTGGATCAAAGACAACAGGCCGTCGGGGAGTTGGGTATGTTGGCACATAGTCCCAACAATCGCAGAAACTTAGCTGTTTCTGCGACCCCCGACGATTTATGCACACGCTTCAGTCATTAAATTAAGATCATAGTTTGTTACTTCCACTTGTCCCTGACTCCCCTGGATGTGAGCGCCGCTTTCAGCACCGAAATCTCATCAGCCCGCGGGCCAAGCGCTTGAACTCAGAGATCCCATTACCATTGCTACCCGACTGGTAAGAACTATGGCCGCGTGAGGCCGGTGTGAGAGGCAAACCCATGCAACTAAAAGACTAAATAGAGCATCTTAATAAACAGTTAATCCTTACTCTCGCGCATCGACGGTTGATGCGCCCCCCCGTCTCTTGATTTGGCGGCGGCGTTCTGGATGGTACGAGGGCAGGCCGATTTCAACACAAGAAGCCGCTCTCAGTTTGAGCACCAGAACCCGAAGCCTTCGCTGCATACCGTTTCCATCGAAGCACACTTTGATTCGAAGCTTCTCTTAACGCTCCCATTAGGGGAGAGGTACACAACTATGTCTATGAAACTCTATGTCGGCAATCTTTCGTTCCAGACTTCGGGCGAAGATTTGCAGCAGCTATTCTCTCAGGCGGGCACGGTCGAATCTGTCTCTATTATTGAAGACCGAGAGACGGGTCGCTCGCGCGGCTTCGGCTTCGTCGAGATGTCCACTAACGAAGAGGGCGCGGCGGCCATCGCGCAATTCAACGGTAAGGAAGTCAATGGGCGAAGCCTCACTGTGAACGAAGCCAAACCGCGCGAGAACCGCGCAGGAGGCGGCGGTCGCGGCGGTTTTGGCGGCAACCGCGGCGGTGGCTCTGGTGGCAATCGCGACGGTGGTCGTGGTGGCTACGACGGCGGCGGCAAACGTGAGCAGCGCTGGTAATCCTTAAAGGTAACTGATCACCTATAAGAGGAAGCGCCTCCCGCAATAAGACAATTAAGGCCGGAGGCGTTTTTAGTATCAAGCGCCCCAGCCGCATATCACGCGCCGTGTGGCGCACGAGAAGAACACAATGAATTTTACTGAACTAGGACTGCAAACGACGCTCGCGCGCCGTTGCGAGTCGCTCGGATACACCGAGCCAACACCAATTCAAAAGGGGGCGATCCCTGTCGTCCTCTCCGGCTCTGACCTGATCGGCTGTGCCGAGACGGGTACGGGCAAAACGGCAGCGTTTCTCCTCCCTATCATTCAGAGGATGGCGGAAAGTGCGCGACCGGGCGTGCGCGTGCTTGTGCTCGCGCCGACGCGCGAACTCGTCTCGCAGATCGAAGCGAGCTACCAACAACTTGCGCCGAAGAAGAGCCTGCTATGCGTCTCCGTCATTGGCGGCGCCAACATGCAGCAGCAACGCGAAGCACTACGGCGCGGTGCCTGTGTGGTCGTGGCCACTCCTGGCCGTCTGCTTGATCACATCGAGCGCGGCTCCGTTAATCTATCTCAGGTAGAGGTGCTCGTACTGGATGAAGCCGACCGGATGCTAGACATGGGATTCCTGCCCGCAATCCGCCGGGTGCTCGCCAAGTTGCCCACTCAGAGGCAGACGCTGCTTTTCTCCGCGACGATGTCGCCAGCGATTGAAGAGATTGCAAGGAAAACGATGCGCGAACCCAAATTTGTTGAAGTGAGCAAGCGTGGGAGCGCAGCCTCAACCGTCGAACAGCAGGCATACCCTGTGGCGACGGAATCGAAGACGGCTTTGCTCCTGAACCTGCTCGAACGCGAACGCTTCGAGCGCGTCCTTGTCTTCACTCGCACCAGACGCGGAGCGGAGCGCCTCTCGCACATCCTCGGCGCGCGTGAGCACAAAGTAAATCGCATTCACGCCGATCGCACACAGCCTCAACGCGAAGCCGCGCTTCGCGGGTTTAAGAACGGGCACACTCGCGTACTCGTAGCGACGGATATTGCAGCTCGCGGGATAGACGTTGATTCCATCTCACACGTCATTAACTACGACGTGCCGGCGGCGGCAGAGGATTACGTCCACCGCATCGGACGAACCGGAAGGGCCGGAAAGCCTGGGCGCGCGATTACGCTCGTGACGCCGGTTGATGAGTCGTCGATGCGCGCCATCGAACGTCTTACAGGCCAGAGGGTGGAGCGCGTGGTGCTACCGACTTTCGGCGGCGCGACCGCCACCCCTTCAACGGGCGGCGCGATGAAACCATTCAAGCCTTTCAGGGGCGGAACGAGTGCCGGACGACGTTCGTTTCGACCGCGCCGGGCGAGCAGATAATTTTTGTTGGAAACACTTGGTCAAAGAAAAGAAGGAACACATTATGGAAAAGCCGATTTACGCAGTGGGCATGCGAGTCGAGAAGTTATGCGCGGTCTGCAACGAGGAGCGCGGGCACATTGTCGCATCCGTCACCAAACTCGGACGGGTTACGCGCGTGACCTGTCCGAAATGCGAGACGCGCAGCACTTTCAAGAGCAGTAATTTCGCGATTAAACAGCGCTCATCGGCGCAACCTGTCGCGCCTTACGACCGCACGCGGACGTACCGCGCCGGGCAGACCGTGATGCATTCGACTTACGGCGAGGGCGAGATCACAGCACTCATCGAGCCGCAAAAGATTGATGTGCTCTTCTCAGACCGGGTGCGCCGTCTTATTCATGCACGCGCTTAGTAGTAATCAGAACTTAACTAATATAACAAGATCGATATAGCCTCCCAGCGCGTTAACCGGTCCGGTAGTGCTTGAGCAAGCCGCCTATAAAGCGTTCGGCGGCTCCGCCTCCAAACAGAGGTGGCGTTGAGTGACAGAGCAGAACAAAAGCATAATCCGCGATGAATAGCCGCTATGAATCGCTGCTTCTCCACCACCGATGAAAATGTTCGCCATCACGAGTATGATGCTCTGCGCCGTCGGCGTCCAACAGGTTGATGTGACTTGGTACCAGCGAGTCCGCTGAATAGCCTAACCCGGAGA
>DATHJK010000514.1:0-4840 GCA_035316225.1 Pyrinomonadaceae bacterium | reverse complement strand
GCGAGAGCAGGCGAGGGGATTTGAGAAGATAGAGAATCAGGTAATAGATGCCATCGTATTTCGCCGTCTCGCCCGTTCTTGAATCGCCGCAGACCACAGCCGGGCGATGAATCGTCACGGGCAATTCCGACTTCAGCGCCTCAACTTCAACTTCGGCCAGATACTTCGTCTCTTCGTAGTAGTTGCGAAAGCCCGCATCGTGCTTTAGCTCCGTTTCCAGAATCAATCCGGTGCGGCGTCCCGCGACGTAGCAAGTCGAGACATAGTTGTAGCGGCGCAGATTCTTCAACTCGCGCGCGAATCGGTTGACGTTGCGCGTGCCCTCGACGTTGACGCGCATAGCCGTGTCTCGCTTAACGGCCAGATCGTAAATCGCCGCGAGATGGAAAACCGTCGTTGTCTCATCAAGCGCCTGCTCAAACTCCGCCGGAGACATTCCTAAATTTTCCTGCGTGATGTCGCCTTCGATGATGAGGAAATTGCTGAGGGGCGTGCGAGTCTCTTCAGCGATTCGTTGAATCACTTCGCGGGCGCGTTCGACGAAAGCAGGTTGTACGAGAAGGAAAAACCGCGCCCCATTCGTCGCTAATCTTTCAACTAAACGTCCGGCGATGAAGCCGGGAAAGCCTGTTAGAAAAATTGTCTCATCAAAAGCCATTTCTGGAAGATACTAGACCATACTTATGCCTAGCTGTTGAAGCTTACGCTGAAAGCCTTCAGGCGTGTTGAGCGTATGTAGAAAAGAGCCGTCCGGCCTTTTATACGAGATAAGCCCGCCTTTGTATAGAGCGGCGACCATAACCAAATCTTTTGCTGCGGCGACTCTATATTCGGTTACTTTAATGCCCTCGCCCAGAAGCTGTTCAGGCGACAGGTCATGCTTCGCGCCACTCAGGACGAACCTGCCGGGACAATTCCGAATCGGCCTCCAATCCCAGTTCTCCCAAAGTTCATCAAACATCGCGCTTCGGTTCTACACTTTGACCGCAGGCTAATTCTACGAGCGTGCGAACGCCCACGCCCGTAGAGCCTTTCGGGGCAAAGGGGCGTGCATCGTCGTACCAGGAGGTTCCGGCTATGTCGAGATGAACCCAGGGAGTCTTTTGAGCGAACTTGCTCAGGAGCAGCGCGGCTGCCGTTGCGTCCGGGCGACCTCCATAGTTTTTGAAATCCGCTATGTCGCTCTCTATCTTCTTCTTGTAATCATCGCTCACAGGCATTCGCCACGCAGGCTCGCCCGCGCGCTCGCCAGCCTCAAGCACCTGATTGGCCCAGTCGTCGTCGTTGCTGAAAAGCCCCGTGCGGTGTTCGCCAAGCGCTACGATGATTGAGCCTGTCAGAGTTGCCAGGTCAACGATGCGCGATGCGCCGAGTTGTCTGGCGTAAGTGATGCCGTCAACCAGAACCAGACGGCCTTCTGCGTCCGTGTCAACGGCTTCGATGGTATAGCCCGCGAGAGTTTTCAATACATCGCCGGGCTTGAGCGAATGGCCTGAAGGCATATTCTCAGCCGAAGGAACGATGGCTACGATGCGCCTAGCGGGTTTCAATTGCGCGATTGCGCGAAGCGCGCCAAGCGCAGCAGCGCCGCCAGCCATGTCGGTCTTCATCTCGTACATATCAAGCCCGTGCTTGATAGAGATGCCGCCGGTGTCGAACGTAATCCCCTTGCCGACGAAAGCCCACAACTCGTCATCTGGCTTCGCCCCCTCAGGCTCGTAACGAATGACAATCATCCGGGGCTTCTCCTCAGACCCCTGGCCGACGCCCCACAGCCCGCCCATCCCGCGAGCGCGAATCTCATCGGCATCCAGAGATTCAACATGCAGCCCGAATTCTTCGGCCATCTCCGCAGCGCGACGCGCAAATTCCTGGGGCGGAAGATTCGCGCCCGGCTCGTCTGACAGTGTGCGCGTCCAGTTCACCGATTCGGCTACGATGCGTGCGCGCTCGATCTCTTCGCGCAATCCTTCGCTCTCTTTGGAAACAATGATAGTGAGCTTTTCGAGTTCACTCTGTTCCTCATCCCGATTCTGATAAAAGTTGTTCTCGTAAAGCCCCAGCAACGCACCTTCGGCGACGGCGCGCGTCATCAAACGCTCGTCCTTGCAGGCTGGCAGAATAAAATTTAGCTGACTAACGCGGACTTGTCGGGCTATGCGAACGGCTGTGGCGGCAGCGTGCCTGAGCGCATGAGGGTCATCATCCACGTGCTCGCCCATGCCTAGAAGTATCAGACGATTCGTCGCTACGCTCAGCGAACGGGCGGTGTGAAGGAGCAGAGAGGTCTCCTCTTCGCCCTTGAACTCCGCGCTGCCCAGAACTTCCTGAATCACGGCCAGCACCTCATCGCTTGCGTGTGATAAAGAGGAATCGTTCTCAAAGATACAGGCAGCGATTGCCGTAGCGGAAGCCGACGGCGCAAGCTCGTTGGCTACTTCGATTTTCAGATTCGATTGTTTACTCATGAATGTCATTCGCGCCCACCCTTGATTCATCCCATCGCTATTGTCCAAAATCCCGGTTTTCCGGCTTATATCTAGCCATCGTCTCGAATAGCCCCCATAGGGCAATCGAGTAATGCTTGACGACATAGCTGCTCTTCTTCAGGCGTGGCCGGTTGTTTGAAGATGTAAGTAAGAGCCTCTTCACCCAAACGGAAGATATTGGGCGCAGCATCCTGACAAGCTTCACATGCGGCGCACGCTTCCGTGACATAATACCTGCCTTGAACATTCAAAGAATGCTTCTTAGGCCATTCATCCATGTTACTAACTCCTTCAACTAAAAAAATCAGTAGTAGACCGGTTTCAATTTCGTAGACGCGATAGATACCGGTTCGGAATTTCAAACTGCGCCGCCCGAAAATCTTTTGATTGTCGTGCCCTGTGAGTATAATGCAAGCCTTCGGCCTGGACATAATCGCCACGAAAATTAGTAGCGGGTGATTTAATGCCTGACAAAAAATCATCATCGAACATTAGCCGACTGCCCGTACCCGTCGAGCTTATAGAGCGCAGGATTTATCTCATTCGCGGTGGAAAGGTAATAATTGATTCGGACCTGGCAGCGCTGTACCAAGTCGAGACGAAGGCATTGAATCGAGCCGTGCGCCGCAATATTGAACGCTTTCCTGAAGATTTTATGTTTCAACTAACGGCAGAAGAGGCCGAATCTTTGAGGTTCCAGATTGGCACCTCAAAGACCGGGCGCGGCGGACGGCGCTATCTGCCCTATGTCTTCACCGAGCATGGCATAGCTATGCTTTCCAGTGTCTTGAACAGCAAACGGGCAATTGAGGTGAATATTACGATCATGCGCGCCTTCGTAAAACTGCGCGAGATGTTATTGTCTAATGAAGAACTGAACCGAAAATTTGCTACCCTCGAAAGAAAACTAGCTACGCATGATAAGTATTTTAAGGTTGTGTTTGATGAATTGAGAAAACTTATTGCAGCACCAGAGAAACCGCGCCGGCAAATCGGCTTTACTAAGGGCGAGAAGAAATAAACTATTGACATCGCAATATGCGATGTCAATAGTTTAAGGTGACAATTTGGCACCTCAAAGAGCAATCACTTCCATGCTATCTTTCATTAAGAGTTCAATTTCAACTTGAGCCGTAGACCGAAAATTCTCTCATCAGTAGAAGGAGGAGTTTCCACATCAATGCTTTCGATTCGTTCAAACGCGCGCCGCGCAACGCTCGCTCTTTTAATAACTCTGGTCGCGTTCATCTCAACCTCTTCGCAGACGGCGCGCGAATGCATGGTGCGCGTCACGCTGCTTCAGGTGAACGACGTTTACCAGATAGCGCCCGTTGATCGCGGGACACGCGGCGGCATAGGGCGCGTCGCAACTCTCAGGAAGAGAATCGCACAGGACTCTCCACACACGCTCCTCCTGCTGGCGGGCGACACCATCTCGCCGTCAATCGAGTCCAACACTTTCAAAGGACAGCAGATGATTGATGCGTGGAATTTGAGCGGGCTTGATTATGCTACGTTCGGCAATCATGAATTCGATTTCGGTGACGACGTGCTGGTTCAAAGAATAAATGAATCCAGGTTCAAGTGGGTAGCGGCCAATGTGATTGACCACAGAACAGGCAGACCTTTCGGCGGAGCCGAGAGTTTCGTGATACGAGAGTTCGAGGGTGTGAAGATTGGAATCATCGGATTAGTCCTGCCTGAGACGAAGCAGACTTCGAGGCCGAGCGAGAATGTTGATTTCCGCGATCCTTGCGAGACCGCGCGCGAAGTCGTGCCGCAGATGAAGGCAAAGGGCGCGCAAGTTATCGTGGGGTTGACGCATCTTGCTATGAACGAAGACAAGAGGGTTGCTCAGTGCGCCGATTTCGATCTCATAGTCGGCGGGCACGAGCACTCTCTTTTGCAATCGCTTTCGGGGCGCACGCCTATATTCAAGATGACTTCGGACGCGCGCGAGATGGCGCAGATTGATTTGAACATCAGCAAGACGAGCGGCACGCTGAAAAGCATGGATTGGAAAGTTATCAGTGTGACGGATCAAATTCCAGAAGACCCCGCTTACGTGGCCGGAATGAAAAAGTACCAGCAGATGTTCGCAGATTTGGATCAGGTGGTCGGGCGAACCTCTGTCGAATTGGACGCATTACAGCGCACCAGCCGCTCGCGCGAGACCAATCTGGGAGATTACATAGCGGACGCTTATCGCAGCGCAACCTCGTCGGACGTTGCCCTCTTTAACGGCGGAGCGATTCGCGCGGACGTGACTTACTCAATAGGCGCTCTCACAAAACGCGACGTGCTCTCGGTTCTGCCTTATCAAAATCAGGTCGTGAAGATTGAAATCACCG
>DATHJK010000513.1:0-2697 GCA_035316225.1 Pyrinomonadaceae bacterium | reverse complement strand
CTGACACGCCGTCACAACTTCGCCGTCGCGCACAGGGCGACCCTCTTTTTCGGATTCGATCTTGGCCCACTGAATTCGCTGCACGCAGTAAGTGCATTTCTCCATCACGCCGCGCGAGCGCACGGAGACTTCAGGGTTGCGCATCAATTGATAGGTCGGCGTAGTCCAATCCTGATAGAGCAGGAAGTTGAAGTGGCGCACCTTGTACGGGCAGTTGTTAGAGCAATAGCGCGTGCCTACGCAACGGTTGTAAACCATGTCGTTCAATCCTTCGGCGCTATGCACTGTGGCGTGAACCGGGCAGACAGGCTCGCACGGCGCGTTCTCGCAATGCATGCAGGGCACGGGCATGAAGTGAGTCTCTTCTACGTTCTCAGCAGTACCCTCGAAGTAGGTGTCTACTCTTAGCCAGTGCATCTCGCGGCTGCGGAACACCTGCTCTTTGCCTACTATGGGAATGTTGTTCTCGGACTGGCACGCGACAATGCAGGCGTTGCAGCCCACGCACGACCCTATGTCAATCGACATGCCCCATGCGTAGTTCAATTCGTTCCCCTGATTCTGATAGTCGTAGTTCGGGTACATCGTCTCATCGTGCGGCGGCGACTCTTCTTCATGTGCATGACCTTCGGCGGCTTGCGTGTGCTCGCCACCGTGCTGCAACTCCGCAAGGCTGCGCGTGCGAACGATGTCGCGGTTCTCCATGTTGAAGTGTAGCTGTGTGGTCGCCAGTTGAACCTGATCGCCAGCCGCGATTATTTGCGCGCCCGCGCCGAACCACGGGGCGTCCGACGTGCGAAGCAGGTATGCATTGAAGCCACGATTTTCCCCTACATTGCCCGCGAGCCTTCGCCCGTAACCCAGATGAACCGTGATTACGCCGTCAGGCTGACCCGGAAGAATCCAGATTGGAATGTTTTTAATCTCGCGCCCTTGATAAGAGAGGTTGACAGTATCAACGAACGTATCGCCGCCCCACCTGCCGGTCTGACTTGTGAGCTTCAAATCATCGGCAGTCTTGCGGCTTATCATCACCGCGTTGTCCCACGTTAATTTCGTCATGGGCTTGGGCAATTCCTGAAGCCAGCCGTTATTCGCAAAGCGCCCGTCATGGACGGTAGGGTCTGTGCGAAAAATAATCTCGAAGCCGCCGGGCTGAGCGGTTGAAGCTATAGCAGGTTGATTGGCCCAATCCGTCTTGGGGGTGAAAGTTTTTTGCGGCAGCGCAGTGCCCGGAATCACGCCGTCATGCACGGCCTTGCGCCACGCCTGCTCGAAATCATGGGATGGATTTGCTGTGTCTTCCTGCGTGGTTCCCAGAGATTCCAGCCTCTGGCTCTGCCAGTAGCCGCGAACGATGTCGTAACCCTTCTGATCCGGCGATTGCGCGAACGCAGCTAGGAATTCGTGCGCCGAGCGGCTGTCGTAGAGCGGCGCAATCAGCGGCTGGACGATTGACGCTGTGCCATCGTAGGCGCGCGTGTCGCTCCATGCTTCCAGATAGTGCGTCTCCGGCAAGTGCCAGTGGCATAGCTCCGAAGTCTCGTCACGATACATGCTGAGGTGAATGCGCAGCTTAACTTTATCCAGCAGAGCTTTGTTGAAGCTGAGATCGGCGGGCGCGTTGTAAACAGGATTGCCGCCGACCATGACCAGCATGTCAACGATGCCGTTGTTGATGTCGCCAACGAGTTCGCGCAAAGATTGAATCTGGTCAATCGCGTTCGCTTCCACAGGGTCTGTGTAAGCGACAGTCTTGCCTGCGTTGCCTAGCGCAGCGTTCATAGCGTGAGCCAGTGCGTGAATCGCGGGCGGCTGCTCGTCGCCTGCGATTACTATGCTCTTGCCCGCGCTCTGCTTCAGATCGTTCACGAGCGCAGTAATCCATTTGCCGTGTGAACCAACAGAGCCTTGATTGCCGCCCGTATTCACGCCGACGCCCGTTGCGACAGCGCGAACGAAATTCTCAATCTCACTCGGACGAATCGCCAGACGATGATCGGCTTTCGCGCCAGTGTTCGTGGGCGTGGTCTCTATGACATAAAGCCTGTTCATGGCGGCTATGTCGCGCCGCTTTTTGGCAAAGTCGCGCGCGTTGCGAATGTTGCCCGGCCCGCAGGCTAGAAAATCGGAGTCAATAGAAAAGACGCGATCTGCCACGGCGAAGTTATACATAACGTTCACCGGAGCGCCGAATGCCGTCATCGCTCCGTTGAATGCGCTGTGTCGAGCGGCTGGCTCGTATTGATGCCACTTCGCAGCAGGAAAGTCTGCGAGAATAGCTTTCATCTGTGCGGCGAGCGTAGGCGATACAATCGTCTCTGTCAGGAAACGAAGTCCCGCCCCCTGTTTCAGCCTCTGCTCCCTATCCAGCGTCTCGCGCACTTCGCCCAAAAATGCAGACCACGGGCGCGTCTCTTCGCGGAAGATGGGAGTCTGCGAGCGATCCGGGTCGTAGAGCGTCAGAATTGAAGCCTGAGAGAAGATGTCCGTCGCGCCCTGGCTGTCCGGGTGAAGCTCGTTGCCCTCAATCTTGGTCGGCCTTCCTTCGTTGCTTTTGACCAGAAGCCCTGTGCCCACACCGCACATCGTCATCGCAGTTGCGAAGAAGAGAGCCTTGCCGGGAACTTCCTCTTCAGGCTGCCTGACGTAAGGCACTATGCTTTCTGGCGGCTGAGCGACGCAGCCGCTCAAACC
>DATHJK010000512.1:0-2539 GCA_035316225.1 Pyrinomonadaceae bacterium | reverse complement strand
CTCGATGTTTCTTAAAACTGAAAACTTAAAACTAAAAACTGTTCTCACTCCTCGAAGAAGATACGCGGCAGGTTCATGCCGCTGGCCTTGAGTTTCTCTGCAAAGCGCGGGCGTATGCCCGTTGCGCGGAAGCGACCGATTACTTTGCCGTCCCGGTCAACGGTCGTGCGCTCGAACTGGAAGATTTCCTGCATGGTGATGGTCTCGCCCTCCATGCCGGTTATCTCCGAGATGGATGTCAGGCGGCGCGTGCCGTCAGACAGGCGCGCGACCTGAACGACAAGATCGAGCGCCGATGCAATCTGCTGGCGCATTGCACGATCAGAGAGGCGCATGCCCGTCATCTGAATCATCGTCTCAAGGCGAGATAGAGCGTCGCGCGGCGTATTGGCGTGAACCGTAGTCAAGCTTCCGTCGTGGCCTGTGTTCATTGCCTGAAGCATGTCAATCGCTTCGCCGCCGCGAACTTCGCCGATGACAATTCGGTCTGGACGCATACGAAGTGCGTTGCGTACCAGATCGCGCTGTGTGACTTCGCCTCGACCTTCAATGTTCGGAGGTCTGGTTTCCAGTCGAACAACGTGCGGTTGCTGCAACTGCAACTCGGCGGAATCCTCTATTGTCACAATGCGCTCGCCTTCGGGAATGTATGCGGAGAGAGCGTTAAGCAGCGTGGTCTTGCCAGCGCCCGTGCCGCCTGAGATAAGGACGTTGAGGCGTGCGCGCACGCACATCTCCAGCATGTCTGCGATCTCTTTTGTGAGCGCCTTGTTATCAATCAGCGCGCTCATACGAAGAGGCTCTGCGCCGAAACGACGAATCGAGAGCACTGGCCCATCGAGCGAGAGCGGCGGGATGATGGCGTTCACGCGAGAGCCGTCAGAAAGGCGCGCGTCAACCATAGGTGAAGACTCATCAATGCGACGGCCTACGGATGAAACGATGCGCTCGATTACACGCATCAGGTGCTCGTCGTCTTTGAATGCTACGTTTGTTGATTCGAGCTTTCCGCGACGCTCAATGTAGATTTTGTCATGGCGGTTGACGAGAATGTCCGAGATGGTCGCGTCTGCAAGAAGCGGCTCAAGCGGCCCCAGACCGAAAAGCTCGTGTCGAACCTCTTTCACCAGACGCTCGCGCTCCACGACCGAAAGCGGCATTGCTTCGGATGCGAGCAAGCCTTCTGCCAGACGCGAAACTTCCGCAGTCAGTTGGTCAGGGGCCATCTCGCCGAGCTTGGTCAAATCCATACGGTTGATGAGAGCGCGGTGAAGCCTCGCCTTCATCTCCTGAAATGTTTGCTGGCCGTTCGGCTCACTGCCCGCGCCAGCGCCGTTCGGGAATGTTTCTCTTACCAGTCTCTCTCTGAGTGCCATCTCAATTTTCCGTTGGTGAATTTTCGACTAAAAGTCGGGGTTAAACTTTTCCAAGCGTCGTGCTGAAATCAACACGCGAGTGCGCCGCATTGCGCCTGAAGAGTGAATCCCAGATTCTTCTACGCTGCGGCGTCGCTTCTTCACTGACAGCGATTCTATTGCCGGCAATCGTGCTGACGATGCGTTTGATCTCGACGGCGATGCGCGACGCAGGCTCGGATTCAACAAGCGGCTGGCCCAGGTTTATTGAAGTTACTACCGGCTGGTAATCGCTCGGAATGAAGCCTACGACAGGCTCGCCCAAAAACTTCTCCACCTGTCTGAGGTCAAGATCAATCTGCTTGCTCCAACGATTGACGACGATGCGAACCTTCCGGCGCTGGTAGCCAAGCCGGTCGAAGATTTCCAGTGCCCGCTGTGCGCTGCGAATAGCGGGGATGTCCAGGGTGAGGACTAAAACAATGTCGTCGGCCTGATCCAGCGCCGCGAGCGTGATTGCGTCGAACGTGTGTTGCGGGTCAAGCACGACGTATTCAAATTGCTCGCGCAATTTTTCCAGCGCTTCAAACACATGCTCAGGCTCTATCTCGTCCGCCATGTCGGCTTCGCGCGGCGCGGCCAGCAGCGATAGCTTTGACGTGTGCGGCGTGATGTAGCTCTTCACAAGCGAATCGTCTAGGCGCGCGCGATGCTCTACCATGTCTGCGATTGAAAATTTCGGCTCGACGCCGAGGAAGAGCGGGAGGTCGCCAGCCTGCAAGTTCAAATCAACGAGCACGGTCGGCGCGCTCAACGCCGCCGCAAGATTCGTCGCAACGAAAGAGGTGCCGCAGCCGCCTTTGCTCGAAAAGACAGCGATCATTCGCCCTTTCTTTCGCGGCTCGGCCACCTGTCCCGCGCAGAACTCTTCCGTTCTATCCAGCACGGTTTTGAATTCATCTGTGATGATGGGAAGACGCAGAAACTCTCTGGCACCCGCACGCATGCTACGCAATATGAGATCGGGCGAGGCGTCGTGCGCCGCAGTGATTAGAGAAGTTCTTGGACACTCCACGCTGATTCTCTCGATTAGCTTCAGCGTTGATTCCTGATTCGGGCCGATTGTGATTACCGCCGCGGACGGTTTCAGATGAACTATCTGCTCGTAAACCTGTTCGGCGTCG
>DATHJK010000511.1:0-10521 GCA_035316225.1 Pyrinomonadaceae bacterium | reverse complement strand
GCCCGACAGCCTGTGGAACTTAAGCGCGCCGCTGTTTGGCAAAGCCGATCCGGCGTGGCTGCAACAGCACGGTTTGGGATGGATAGCAGCGCCTGTGTCATTGCGCACAGTCTTGATCGTCTGGGCTACTGCACTGGTCGTCTCGCAGATGCTGGCGTTCCTGCGCTCCTGGGTCGTAGCGCATCTTGAAGAGCGTCTGCTGACGAGCTTGCGGCAAACGCTCTACGATCATCTGCAATCGCTCTCGCTGGACTTTTTCACGGGCGGGCAGACGGGCGCTCTGATGCAGCGCGTATTGAGCGAAGCTCAGGGCGTGCAGCGACTGTTGACACAGGCGATGCTCTACCCGCTGGTTGACATAGTGGTGCTCGTTGTCGTTCTGGCCTATTTCTTCCTGCTTAGCTGGCAGATGACGCTCGTGGCGTTCGCGCTCGCGCCGTTCGTGCTCTTGATGTTTCGTTACACGAGCAGCCGAATGCAGCAGGCCGCTAAAGGCATGGCTATGAGCGGGCGCGAGCTTGGCGGGGAACTGGAAGAGACCATCAGCGGAATCTCCGATATTCAAGTCTTCAACGCGCAGCAGAAACGCAGCGCACGATTCCGCGCCGCATCGCACGAGGCAGCCAAACACAGCGTAGGGATGATGGCCTGGATGGGTTTCAGCAACAGCGGCTCGCAAATCTTCATCGCTTTGAGCAGCGTGCTCGTCCTCGTCGTAGGCATCATCTATCACTCGAACTTCGGACTGACGCTCGCCGCCATCATAGCGTTCGTTCAAATGACGCCGCAGATGTTCGGCGTCGTACAGCGCTTGATTGCGACCTACACCATGTACCAATCGTTAGTGCCGAACGTGGTTGCGACCTACGAACTGCTGGACACAAAACCCAGCGTCGTGGAGAAGCCGGATGCGCGCGATATGGGCGAGATTCACGGCGACATAACTTTCGAGAACATTGTGTTCGGTTATTCGCCCACGCAGAAGATTCTGAACAGCATCTCCTTCAAGATAAAAGAGGGCGAGACCATAGCTTTCGTCGGGCCAATCGGGTGTGGCAAGACGACTATAATGAACTTGGTCTTACGCTTCCTTGACCCTGAATCCGGTCGAATACTGCTCGAAGGACAGGACATATCCGAAGTCACATTGAAATCCCTGCGCGAGCAGGTCTCAAAGCTCTCGCAGTTTCCTTTCTTCTTGAAGGACACGATTCTTGAGAACGTGCGATTGGGCAAAGAGGGCGCAAGCGACAGTGAGATAGAAGCGGCGTGCAGGCTGGCGCACATACACGACGTTATCATTGACCCAGAAAGGATGCCGAAAGGTTATGAAACTATCGTTGACGTTTCAGTTCCTTCCGGTGGACAAAAGCGCCTTATAGCGCTGGCGCGATGCCTTTTGAGAGAGCCGGAAATTCTCCTGCTGGACGAGCCTACGGAGAATCTGGACGCAGACCAGCGCAACCGCCTAATAAGCGTCATACGCGAATACGCACAGAAGCCTGAGAACCGAAAAACCTGTCTGGTCATCAGCCACGACCTCAATTTCGTCGCCTCCGTAGCAGACCGCATACTTGTGCTCAATCAAGGAAAAGTGGTTGACGAAGGCACACATGACCAGTTGTTAGCCCGCGAAGGACTCTACAAAACACTCTACGAGCTTAAGAACGTTGACCCTGCGCTCCTTCGCACGCGCCAGCCTGCAAAGCCCGGCCCGATGCCGCCTATGATGGGACGCATGCCAGCCATGAAAAAGGGATGAGGGATGAAGGATGAGGGATGAAATGGGTTGAGCTAATTGCGTGCTGACGCTATTACTCCTTCTTATTCATCCCTCCGCCCTCATCCCTCATCCCTTCTATACAACCTTGCCCCTCCTGCTCTGCATCCGTTACTATTCGGATTACAGTAAAACTGCTGCGACTAATGTCGTGCTGTTTCTCTTTTTATTTCGTCGGTTTTATCGCAAGAGGTTCACTGTTGTGAAGAATAGAATTTCGCTCGCGCTGGTCGCCCTGCTCTTTTTTGCAATCACACTCCCCGCTTTCGTATTCGCTCAGCAAGGCAGGCAAGCGCCCCCCATTCGCAAGACTCCCGTTGAGCCGTCCGGCATTACTTCGCCGCGCGGTCGCACCAATCGTGCTCGCGCCATGTCGAACCTGAGCGCAGAGATAGAGCAGGACTTTTCCGAAGCGCTCACAGTCATTCAGGATAACTACGTTGACGGCAACCGCCTGAACTACAACGATGTTTTCAAGTCCTCCATCATAGGCATGCTGCGCACGCTGGACCCGCACTCGAACTATTACGACCCGCAGGAGTTTGAAGAGCTTCGTGCAGACCAGCGCTCCGAATACTATGGCATAGGCGCGCAGATTGGCACGCAGACGCGCGGCGACGACACGGAGACCTACATCGTCACAACATTCGAGGGCACGCCCGCCGCTCGCGCAGGGCTTCGATTCGGCGACACCATAAGGGAAGTCAACGGCGAGTCGATGCGCGGCAAGACCACTTCGGAAGTGCGCGACAAGATTCGCGGCCCGCGCGGGACTAAAGTTCGTCTGGCGATTGAGCACGCCGCGACGGGGCGTGTAGAGAACGTAGAGATTACGCGCGACGCTGTGTCGCAGCCATCCGTGCCGGACGCTTACATGATACGCCCTGGCGTCGGCTACATTGACATGACGCGCGGTTTCAACTTCGATACGGCTGACGAGCTTCAATCAAGACTTGAGCAACTTCACAGAAAAGGCATGACCTCGCTCGTGCTTGATTTGCGGGAAAACCCCGGCGGATTTCTGGAAGAGGCCGTGCGCGTGGCGGATCAATTCCTTCAACGCGACCAGATAATTCTGACTCAGAAAGGGCGCAACGATCAGAAGGTTTACCGCGCCACGAACGAGGCGGGGCCGCCGGACCAGACGCCGCTAGTGATTCTGATTAACGAAGACACAGCAAGCGCATCTGAAATAGTTTCCGGCGCGATGCAGGATCACGACCGCGCGCTCATCGTGGGCGAGACAAGCTTCGGCAAAGGATTGGTGCAGGGAATCTGGCCGCTCGAATACGGCGCTGGATTAACTCTGACTTCGGCGAAGTATTACACGCCCTCTGGCCGACTTATTCAGCGCGACTACTCTAACGAAGGTTTCTACGACTACTACACTCAGGGCGGCTCGCTTCGTTCGGAGCAGCAGCAGCAGGCGGCAAATCAGAGACCTGCCGGGCCTGAGAGCCACACGGATTTGGGACGCTCGGTTTACGGCGGCGGCGGCATCACGCCGGACGAGGCCGTGAAGCCGCGCTCAATTAACAACGTTCAGGTGAAGCTGCGCGACCCAATCTTTTTCTTCACGCGCGAGCTTGTCAACGGTCGCATCCCCGGACTGGACGCCTACAAAGCTCAGAGCGCGATTGAGTTCAACCACCAGCTTCAAGATAGCGAATACGCTATTAACGACGCCGTTTACAAAGCTTTCCAATCGTTTGTTGCCAGAGATAGCTCATGGGCGCAGCTTGCGCCTTACGTTGAGCGCAACCGCCAGTACATAGAAGTGCAAATACGCTTCAACATCATCACGGCGGCTTACGGTACGGTCGTAGCCAACCATGTGCTGCTGGATGACGACCAGCAGGTTGCGAAAGCCATAGAAATGCTGCCGCGCGCACGCGAGCTTGCAATGAGGTCATTGAGCAGAAGAGCGCAGCCGTAAGATTCAACGAGTTGATTAAGTGACGGCTTGAGGCGCAATGAAAAAGTAGCCCGCAGGTAAAGCTCTGTGGGCTACTCTCTTTTTCCGCAGCGATAGAGCTTCGGCTAAGCTTCCTTCCGAGCGAACTGAGCCGGTTGAGGCTCAGGCTTTCTATCTTCTTCCGGTGGTTTCTCGGCCTCTCTTTTAATCGCCTCGAAATCCAACCCGGTCGAGGGCGTGGTATCCGCCTTGAGTACGCGCTCCATGATTTGAAGCGCATGCTCGTTATCTTCCTTTGTATTCGATGCCGTGCAGTCCGACGGAACGTAGATGCGAAAGTCGCGCATGTAAGCATCGTTGGCCGTGAACAGTACGCAGATGTTTCCGGCAAGCCCAGTGATGATGAGCGTTCTGGCTTCAAGATATTCCAGCAGTATGTCCAGCGTCGTCGAGAAGAAACCTGAATGCTTCGGCTTCAAAACGAAATAGTCTTCCCCTTGAGGTTTGAGAATCTCCGCTATGGGTTTCCCTCGAACGTCATCTTCAAGGCAGTGCGCCAGAATCCTGCTGAAATCCGATTGCCATTTGCCGAAATTGTCGTTGACATAAATTACAGGCACGCCCGCTGCTTCGGCGCGCTTCTTCAATTCAGCTATTTTTCGTGCCATTGGCAGCGCGCTTTCCAGAAGCTGCTCTCCCTCTTCAAACTCAAGATCGTTGATGACATCAATCAGCAGAAGCACGACCGCAGACTTGTCCGGCACATTCCCATGCAAATCCTGGTTAATATCAGGCATACCTGTAGACCACTCCCTTGCTCGATAATCATTTAAGGAACTTGTCTGCTCATTATAACTAAGGCAGAAGGAAAAAGGTAAAAGGCAGAAGTGAAAGCAGAGGAGGCTTTCTATAAAAGCTCCCACCCTTCCTTCTACCTTTTCCTTTGCCTTTATTTCGCAGACCCGTCGGCCTGCATTATCCCGAAGACATTGCTTTCCGTGTCCTGACAATAGATCAAATAGCCCACGCCGGGAATAGTCGTCTTCGGCACTACGACGCGCCCGCCCTCAGCAGTTATCTTCTCTGCAAAAGCGTCAACGTCCGGCACGTTGACCGTGTTGACGAAATTCACGGGGCCGTCTCGACGGAAAACTCCTCCGTTAATTCCGGGTTCAGTGCCGTTGCCTGTTGTGACCAGCCAGTAATCGCGCGGGCCGCCCCACTTCTCGAACTCCCACCCGAAAACTTCCTTGTAAAAACTGACCGCGCGGTCGGGGTCGTCCGCGCTTATCTCGAAATGAACAACTCTATGCATCCTCTTTGCTCCTTGAAAATTTTTGAGACTAAAGATCGAAGGGGAAACCCGCTCGCGCGCTTCTTCACTGCGCGCCGGGGTTCATTGATTCGTGTGCGTGAACCACTCGCCACGTGTTCCCTTGTTTGACGTAAACGCTGGTGACTTTTCCTGTGTAGTTCAGTACGCGCCCGCCCAGATTCACCGTCGCCGCCTGGTTATAGGTGAGAATCGCAGTGTCTCCGTAAACCTGCACGCGCGGGTTGAACATCTGCCAGTCAATTATCTTGAACTGCTCAACGTACGTATCGAACTTTGGGAGGAAATTAACTTTCGGGTCGGTTTCAAGATATGGGTTTTGCGAAGCGAAGAATGTAGCGTCGTCGGCCAGGTATTCTGCGAAGAAACTCTTGTTTTTGTTCTGCCACGCCTCTGTAGATGCCCTCTCGCGCGCGATTATCTGGTTGGCTATGTCCTGTTGCGATGGGTCGGCAGCAGCGCGGCGTGCAGCAAAAAGGCTCAATCCGCCTATTACTATCACCAGCGCGATTGCCATGCTGTAAAATTTTCTCATTGTTTCCGCTCCTTTTGGAAAGTGATGGCCGAAGCACGAAGAGAAAGTAGCTTCGCACTCGACTTCGAGCGAGGTGAAAAAGCTTCTGCGATGAAACTTGAAAAGCTAGCTGGCACGAAAATGCTCGTGCCGTTTGCGAGGGATGTTAGAAGCTCAATTCAAAACCTTTCTCTACGCTTCTTTTTCTTAGCGTCTTGGCGTCTCCAAGCGAGAAACTATTTCTCACGCAAAGACGCTGGAGGCGCAAAGAGAAGAAAGGTTGCTACAGGTTTTGAAATCGTCTCTTAAATTCAACACGGAAGCGACGAAAGATTCTCTAACGCTTCCAGGTCTCTGTGCTCTACTGGCGATTGATAGTCTGAGCGAAAGCGATGGGCAGTCCGTCAGGGTCTAAGCAGACCGCCAGCTTTATCCCTTCGCCTTCACGCTGTACGGGCGGCCCTACGAACTGAACACCGCGCGCCTGGAGTTCTAAGTAAGACTTCTCAAGGTCTTCTACGTTGAAGCCTATAGAGCTTGTGCCTGCGTACTTCGTGCCGTTCTGATCCGCTTTCGCAGGGGGCTGCGGCGTGCCGCCACCATGAAGCGCCAGCGTCGTTTCGCCCGTCTGAAACTCAGTCCACTCCGGCGTCTCCACTTTCAACTCGAAACCTAACCTGTCCCTGTAAAACTCCACCGAGCGATTCATGTCAGAGACGACGACCATAATGTAGTCCACATGCTTGAACATCATCACACCTCTTATTTTTGGATTCGGAAAAGCCGTGAATCGTAAATAGAAAAAGCAAACCAGGAAGTCTTGCAACCTCTATTCACGTTTCATGATTTACGAAAAAAAAGGTGAGTCGTACTGCATAAAAACAGCAAACTCACCTTTCAACCCGCCCATTGCTCGCTCTTCCCTCATGCGAGGGGTGAGGGACTTTGTGTTGAGTTCCTTCTAAAAATTTACTCGGCTCTTAGTGCGTTGCGAGCCATTCATTGAAAACTTGCGCCTCTTCCATTTTGCCGCTCCAACGGGCGCGGTTCTTTCCTGTGAGCGCGAGCACCATAGCCTGGTGTTGTCCTGCGCGGTCGCCCAGTCGCTCGAAGTAGTTGTAGAGGCGATCAATTCGTGCCACGCTCTCGCGTGCGGCCTCTACGTTACGGAACGACAGCACGTTGCGGAAGAAGCGCGTGTAAACGTTCTGCTCTCGTGCGGTCGTAGTGTAAAGATCGAAGTAACCCGTAATCAGACCTTCGTTCTGAAGAACCTGCGCGACATAAGAGGGACGCGCTTTCACACGACGAACTATCTGCGCAACGTCCGTCACGCCGCTCTCGTAAAGAGCAATGATCTGATCCTTCTTCGTGTGTCTTTCCGATTCGTGAGCGGACTCGTTTGTTCGCTCCTTTTCTGCCACCTGCGCATCGTTCGCGTAATCGAGTTCGAGCGCAATCGGCTTCATCTCTTCAATCAACCCTTGTGTCATCATTTTCTAAACCTCCGTGATTGCGTGGACGCGGGGGGAAGGGGCGACGAGCGGGAACCATAGCGTAAAGGGAAAGAAAGCTTAGACTCGGTTTTTCCCTCCACCGCTCGCCTTTCGGTCCCCGCCCGTCGCCCGCGTCGCTTTGGAACTAGCTCGCGCGACGCATCTGATTGCCGCCTGCTTCCGATTGAAGATTCTTCAGGTGGTCAATAAAGGAGGAGGCTGCGCGCTTTGATAGCTCGTCCGTCTTACAACGAAGAACCTGCTGGCACTCCTCTTCAACCTCAACGCCAATCTCGCGTCCGATTGCGCGAATCATGCCGAGCTGCTTCGGCGTAACAAGGTCTGACATTGACTTGGCGAGCGGGTCGCGCGGGAACTCGCGTGATTCGGCTGCGCCTTCCTTCTCTATAACCTCGCTCTCGCGCTGGTAAAGCTCGCGCGCGATGCCGAACTTCACAGCCGCGCGTTTCAATGCATCGTGCTCGGCCTTCTTGATTCCCATCTCGGAATCGGCAGTGCCCGTTCCAACGCCCTCGCGCGTTACGCCGTCAATCGTGATGGCTGCGGTCACAGCCACCATGTCGCCAATCTGCGTGACAGCGCGGACTGCGTGCGACCACGTGGGCGCAATGCGATCCAGAATGTCTGCGACAGCGTGCCACTCTACGTAGTCAACCATGTGCGTGTTCCCCTGACGATCTTTCCAGCCTTCGCGGGTCTTAATAACGCTCGGGTCAACCTGCTGCTTCAGTGCGCGCAAGGTGTTTGTGAAGGCGAGCGGGACGACCGAAGCCACAGGCTCAGCCGCGCGCGTCTCTTCCGTTTCGTTCTCGATTGCTAAAGCTCTCTCTTTTCTCATCTCATGCTCCTCTGTGTTTCTTGTCTTCGCAAGCGAACGGACTTTGGAGATTTCAGTAGCTCTCACTTCTTCAATCACCTCCGCCACGCTCTGCTCTCGTTCGGAGCGCGTGTCTTCCGGCCTCTCATCCTTCAGTTCTTCACGCCCCTCGGATGCGTTTGTGTTGTTAGTGGGCACAGCAGCTTTGACACCTGCAATGGTCGCTGCGACCGCTGCTCGCTGCGCTGCTGGCTGCTGCTTCGATACCGCCTCTGAATTTTTGGTCAGAAGCGAATGCTTTACTGCGAGAATGTGCTCGCAACGAAAAGCAGTGTCTTCTGTGACCTGCTCTTCAAACTCAAGACAGGAACAGCGAACCTTGCCAGCATCGTCGCGCCAGACTTCGTAGCTAGTCTTGCGACCGCGTAAGGTGGGCGTGGCGACTTTGAATCTGTCGCCTTCGCGCGTGACCAATCCCATAGCGGCTATGCCCTGCGCGCGCTTGTCGCGCATGACATCTTTTCTGTTCGTGGCTAAGTTCGCTGACATCGCTCTCGTCCTCCAAAATCTTTTCAGGCCGCACGCTCGGCGGGCAGTTCCACTGTCTGTTTCATAGAGCCTTGCTCGCGGCGCTCTTTCAATCGCGCCTCAAGGTCTGCGATTCTGGCTTCCAATTCCTCTACACGGCGTCCCTGCCGGTACACTGTTTTGAACAGGCTGTCGAATGTTTCCCAGATGTGATCCACCGTATTTGCCCTCGATTTTTACTGTATGTTACAGACCGTTAATTCCTTCTGTTTCATACGTGAAACAGTGTACCATTGTTCCGGGTTTGTTGCAAGCATAAAACAAAATCTTGCATCTAAAATTTTCTTGTGGTATGGTTTAGCCGTGAAATGGGCTTTTCCGTCCGAGATGGCCGGAAATCGCCCGGAAGGAGGCCAATTTTATGGCACAGACGGACAAGAGTTTAGTGAACACGATTGAGCTTGGACGGGCAATACGCCGCAAGCGCGAGGAGCAGGGTTTAAGCCTCAGAGATGTGGCGGATGAAACAAGCGTATCAGCCTCTACGCTGTCGCGCATAGAGAACGGCACGGGCAAGCCCGACGCAGACAACATCGCGCGCCTGACCGAATGGCTCAACATGCCTATGGAGCGCGTGATGGGCCGTCACGACGCCAATAGCGAAGAGTCGCGCGCCGTAGTCTATTTCCCCCAAGAGTCCATGCCAGAGATAGTGGAAGCGCACCTGCGCGCCGACCGCAATCTCACGCCCGAGACTGCCAGAGCGCTAGCGGAAATGTTTCGCGTCGCCTACACGCAGTTCAGTCATCCAGGCCAGGACCCGCGCGGGCGCAAGAACAAGAAGTAAGCGAAACAAAGTTTCAGGAAAGCTTAAGAGGGGCGCTCCACTCAAGATAGGTGGAGCGCCTATTTCATTCTTAAAATCTGCAATCGGCGTTTGAATGTGTGATGACGGGGCTGAATCTTCGCTGGTATTCATCTGAGGTGATGAAGGCGCAGACCATCGCTAAGAAGTTGCCGGGGACGCGGTTGTTGAGGACGCCCAGCCAGAATTGATAGCCTGCTTCGTCTGGGTCACGCCGCAAATATCCGAAGTAGGCCGCTAAAACGAACGCTTTGTTGAATTCGGCCTGAGTGTATGTGGGGTCGTCCATGACTAAACGTAAGACGCGGGCGCGTGCTTGCGATTGGTCTGTGCTGCTGTTGTACTCGGCTATGAGGTTTGCGCGGCTTGCGGAGAGGTCTACGCCCGTACAGCCACGAATGGTTGCGAGCAGTGCGTCAACGAAGGCAGGGCCGTTCAGGAAGAGTGGATATTTTTGAATGAACTCTGTGCGCTGGACGAATGCAAGGGTGAAAGCCTGCTTGGTGGTTTCCAGATTTGCTCCGACGACAATCTGGCTTCGGTCTGCGGTGTATTCGGCAAAGGTCGGGCGGCGGCAGAACGATGCGGCGTAGTGGCGGTAGATGAAGAAGCCTGTCTGCTGAAACTCCTGTTCTATGAAGAAGGCTGCGGAGACTTCTGCGCGGCGACGAGTGATGCAGGCCGCGTCCGTGCCGCACTGTGTGATGCGTGCAACCCAGAAGGCGAGTCCTCCGGCGTCAGGCTCGCGGTTGAGAAAATCCAGATAGTGTCGGCGCACGAAAAGTTGCGGGTCGTCAATAGGATTCGTCGCGGTCGTGGATGTTGCTTGCCAGACGGGCTGGAATTCGTCTGTAAAGTCGCCCGTGATTCTGGTCTGCCCCGTGCCATCCGTATTCATCACGTAGATGTCGAAGCTCAATCTTTGATTGCTCTGAAATGTTATTTTCGTTCCGTCGGGCGACCAGAAGGGGCGGCTGTTCTCGCCGGAATTGTCTGTGAGCCTGGTCTGGTTGCTGCCCGTAGCGGTCATTACGAATATCTCGAAGACGCCGCGATTTCCCGCTCTATCGCTGCTGAAAACTAACCTCGCTCCATCGGGCGACCAGCGAGGATTGATGTTGTCAAATTCTCCGTACGAAAGTTGAAAGGGATCTCCTCCCTGGGATGGCATCGCCCAGAGCTGATGCCACGCCCGGCCAAGATAGGATGCGTACACGATTCGTTTGCCATCCGGCGAAAAATCCGGCCGGGC
>DATHJK010000510.1:0-2544 GCA_035316225.1 Pyrinomonadaceae bacterium | reverse complement strand
TTCACATCATCTGAGCGCGGCTGGATTGTGGGCGAGCGCGGCACGATTATTCACACGGACGATTCGGGCGCGACGTGGCACTTCCAGCATAACGGCACACAGTCGTGGCTGGAAGACGTGCGCTTCACGGATGAGAAGCACGGCATAGCCGTAGGCTCGCAAGGCACTATCCTTCGCACCGAAAACGGCGGCGAGACGTGGCAGCAGGTGAAGACCAACTTGCGTGAATGGCTCTACAGCGCGACCTTCGCAGACCAACAGCGCGGCTATGCCGTGGGCGCGAACGGCATAATCTTAAGAACGGATGACGGCGGCGCAACGTGGAAAGATTTAGAGAGCGGTGTTAACACGAATCTCTTCTCGGTCGCTGCGGCGACGCGCGATGATGTGCTGGTGTGCGGCGATCAGGGTCGCGTGCTGAGAACGCGCGACGGCGGCCAGACCTGGGAGTTGCAGCCAACGATAACCAGTTCGACTCTGTTCGCCATAGCATATCGCGGAGGCTCTGACGCATGGGTCGCAGGTCGTGGCGGCGCAATACTTCGTCGCTCCGGCGACATCGCTACAGTGAGAATCCCCAAGCCCAGAGTCCCGCCCGTTCTTCGCGGCGCTCCAAAGCTTCAGCAGCAATCAGCGCCCGTCATCGACGACGATATACCGCGCGCCACCCCACCGCAGCAGACCAGACGACCTTAGATTAACGAGAGTTCCACATAAGAGAGGAAGATGGAAGACCATCCACGCGCATCACACGAAAAGACTGGCAGGTTTCGTGTCTTTTATAGCAATTCTCAGTTGAGTGCGACTGTTGCGGCAAAGCGTTCAGGTCAGTACCGCCTGAGAGAAGGGATGAATAAGAATGTAGTGAACAGGTCAACATGCAATTGACTCAACCCATTTCATCCCTCATCCCTCATCCCTTCTGCTCCCCGCCCGCTACCGCAGGCGGGGAGTACTGACTTCTTGCTCTCTTTCCGCTACTGAGGGAAGTCCGCAGGTATGAACTCTATCGCCGTTACTTCGCCGTCCGCCTGTGCATGCGCGCCTGTGGCAGCAAGGTAGGAGACGCGAGCGAGGCGAGGTGGGTTGATTGCGCCGCAGGTCATCTCGCCGTGCCCTTCCTGTGTGTAGGTGATTAGCTCAAGACTGTTAGGGCTGCTGCTTTGCAGCTTGAGCGTGCGCCCGTCGCTGAGCTTGAACATAAACGTAACAGCCTGCTGCGAGCAGTCAATGCGTATGAGATGCCCGCGCGCCTGTGATTCGCCCGCGCGCTTCTGTCTGACCCCGTTTTCAAAGCCATGTGGCGACTGGTTCTGCTCCGGGGTAGTTCCCTGCTCGCCTGCCCCGCGATGTCTCAGGGCCGGCGCGCCAGCCACTCCGGTGCTTTCCGAATCATTCGCAGACTGTTGTTGCGATGCCTGCTCGATTGTCTTGATCGTGTTGAGAAGCGAGAGCGCGTGCCCGCGCAGTTGTTCGTCCGAAGCCGAGTTAGCCAGCGGCTCAAGCCATTGCCGCGCAGACTTGTAATCCTGCTTGTGCATGTAAACTTCGCCCAGCATGAGAGCAAGTCCCTGTCTTCCGGGCGCGAGTTGAATCGCGTGCTTCAGCAGCGAGATAGAATCATCTAAATTCTCGCCCGAGACCATTTGGACGAAAGCCAGCAACTCGTATGAGCCTGGGAAGCCGGGCGCAAGCTCTATTGCCCTCTTTAACTCCGCCTGCATCGTCGCCAGAGTTTCCGGCGGGTAACTCGAAACCAGCCCGCCCTCGCTCATCCCCTCGCGGCTGAGCGCCTCGGCGTAATAATAGTGCGCAAGGTAGTTTGGCGAGTTGGCGGCGACAGCGCGCTGCAAAGATTGCGTCGCCTCGTTGAACCTGCCCTGTCGCACGCGCAGCAATCCGAGCGAAGCGTGCGCCATAGCAAGCTGCGGGTCTAGCTGTAGAGCTTTTTGCAGATAGGTCTCGGCATCCGTGCGGTTAGAGTGTAGTAGCAGGTCGCCTAAATAAGCTTGCGCCTCCGCTTCGGAAACGGGCGCGCTCTGCATATCAGTGTCGAAGGTCAGCTTGTTCGGAAATGTGACCACCGTTGATTGAAAGACGTTATTCTGAAGATACTTCTTCAACTCCTTCTCGAAATCTTCGTAGCTGATACCGAATGCGCGCTTGAAAGCCTCTTCGGTTGGAACATGGCTGGCGATAAGATTGAAGAAGTCGTTGAGCTTCGGCAGTCGCTGGCCGTTATTGCCTTGAATCAGGTAATGCACAACAGCCCATGACTCCGCGTAGAAGATGCCTTGCTTCTGGCGCTCGTTGTAGTAGGGCGAGCGTCGGTCAACGGCGAAGAGCGTTCTGAGCGGCAACACTCTTTGCTCACGCAGCAGAAGAACGTGGTTGCTGATGACCTTGCCCAGCATCACCTTGCGATCATCCGAGATGTCGAACGTGCTGTAGTATTCGGCCAGCCCCTCGTTGAACCAGAGCGGCACGCTGCCCACGCTGTCGTTTATGAGCAGGTGAACGTATTCGTGAAAGATGACGTTGAAC
>DATHJK010000509.1:0-4338 GCA_035316225.1 Pyrinomonadaceae bacterium | reverse complement strand
GCCCTCGATCTCGCTTCGGACGATTATCGCAAGATGACCATGAGGCGCGCGCGGCAGTTGTTGGACGGTTTGAGCGAAGACGAAGTGAGCCAATTCGTCAACTGGACATATTTTTTGACCGAAGAGCAGAAAAAAGGGTTGCTCAACGAAGTGACGTTCGAGCGCCCAGATAAGAACGGGGGCTTTCTTCCCGCCAGCAGAATCATAAGACAGCATCTTTCAGAAAGTTTATTAGAAGATTCGGGCAATCGAATTCTTCATCTGGACGTGCAGACTTTTCTGCCGGATAACATACTCGAATACACTGACAAGATGAGCATGGCCGTTTCGCTGGAAGTGCGCGTGCCTTATCTGGATTATCGTTTCGTAGAGCATGCTTTGCATATTCCCTTCAGTGAAAAGCTTCGCGGAAGCAAAGGCAAAGCTATTCTAAAAGAGGTCTTCGCAGACCTGCTTCCTGAAGAGAATTTGAGAGCGCCGAAGAAAGGGTTCAATTTCCCTCTGGCCGTCTGGATGCGCGATCACTTCGATGGCTACTTCGACAAGCACATGAGCCGCGCCGATGTCGAGCGTCATGGAATTTTTAATACGGATTACATAGAGCTTCTTCGACATCAGCATCGAACGGGCAAGAACGATAACTCCTACGCGCTGTTCTCCATCATCATGTTCGATGTTTGGTTCAGGAAATATATGCTGGGGCAGGCGAGCGCTGTAGCTGCATAAAATCTAGCGGCGCGAGTTTCGAGAATAGAGAGAACAGGGATTATTTTGAAAGAGCAGGTAAAAGGTTACTGGGAAAAAGTGCCGTGCGGCGCTGGCGACGTGGCTTCGCTTGAAGAAGGAAGCCTTGAGTTCTTTGAATCGGTCGAGCGTCAACGCTACAGTGGCGACCGTTTTATGCACGACGTTGTGGGGTTTGGCGCATGGAAAGGGAAAAAGGTTCTGGAGGTCGGCTGCGGCCTAGGCACAGACCTTCTGCAATTCGCGCGCGGCGGCGCACAAACTTACGGTATAGATTTAACGGAGAAGGGCGCTCTGCTCACGCGACGAAGATTGGGGCTTTACGGGCACAGCGGGCAGATTCTTGTAGGCGACGCGGAAAACCTGCCGTTTAGAAGCGACTATTTTGATCTGGTCTATTCGTGGGGCGTGATTCATCACACGCCGGATACCGGGCGTGCTGCGCGTGAGATAGTTCGCGTCTGCCGTCCGGGCGGGAGCGTTCTTGTAATGCTCTATCATCGTCGCTCGCTTCTGGCTCTGCAATCGTGGGTCGTGTACGGGCTGATGCGCGGGAAACCCACTCAACCTGTAGGCGAAATCATTGCGGAGCATGTGGAGAGTCCCGGCACTAAAAGCTACACGCCCGCCGAGGCCGTAAAACTCTTCGATGGCTTAAGCGATATAGCTGTAAGAAGAATCGTCACGCGCTACGACATGCGTATAGGCAGAAGACATTTCCTGCCCGGATGGACTAGATCGCTTGTGCCGTCGAGTTTAGGGTGGTTCATGGTTGTGACGGGCAGTAAGAAGTAGATTGAAAGGATTAGAATGGCGAAAGTTAAAGCGGCGATAATAGGCACCGGACTCATAGCTGGAAAGAAGCATATTCCGGCTTTCCTGAAACATAAAAGCAAAGTTGATCTGGCAGCAGTGTGCGATTTAAATCAAGAGGCCGCGCAGAAAGTTGCCGCTAAGTTCGGCATAGCCAGATACTACGGGGACGTGGGCGAGATGATCGAGCGCGAAAAGCCGGACATCGTTGACATCTGCACGCCGCCGCAAACTCACGTGAAGCTCGCGGTCGAAGTGATGAAGATGGGCTGCAACGTCTTTATTGAAAAGCCCATGGCGCTGACCGTTGAGGAATGCGATCAGATTGTCGAAGCGAAAGAGAAGTACGGCGTTAAGGTATGCGTGGGCCATAGCGATCTATTCTATTACCCGTTCATGGAAGCCCGTGAGATGGTAGCGCGCGGCGCGATTGGCGAATTTCGCGGGATGCGAATCTTCCTCTCGACGCCAACGAACTACATGACCTCGCAAAAAGATCACTGGGCGCACAAACTGCCCGGCGGTGTTATAGGCGAATCCGGGCCGCACGTCGTTTACATGACGCTTGCTTTCATCAACCCGGTCAAGCGCGTGAGCGTTGACGCGATCAAGGTTCTGGATTATCCCTGGTCGCGCTATGACGACTATCGAATAAACATGATCGGAGACAATGCGATAAGCTCTGTGACGCTTTCTTACACGACAGACCAGTGGGCTGCGCGCCTTGATATTATGGGGAGCAAGGGGATTCTCGCGCTCGATCTTGAAGGGATGTACCTGGTCAACAATCGTCGCCCAACCTTGAAGCCCGTGCCTGTCGCGCTCTCGCTCCTTAGCGAATCAGGGCAGATAGTGCAGAATCTTCTCTCGAAGAGCATGAAGGTGGCTACGGGGCGCTACGACAACACGCACGATATACTGGTCGAGCGGTTTGTTGACGCTGTTGCCAACGGGAAAGAATCGCCCGTCTCTGCGGAAGAGGGAAGAGAGGCGGTCAGGGTTTTGAATATGATTGTGGAGAAGTTGGAAGAAAGTGATAAGTGATGAGTGATGAGTGATAAGTGATAAGAGGAAAGCCGTGAATCGTTAATCGTAAATGGAAAGAAGCAGTTCTTCCATTCGCTATTTACTCACTTATCACTTATCACTTATCACTCATCACTTATCACTCCTGAATTATGTACATTCTTGGAATAAACGCATATCACGGTGATGCTGCTGCTGCAATCATCAAAGACGGTCGTTTGATTGCTGCTGTTGAAGAAGAGCGGTTCAATCGTCGCAAACATTGCGCGGGGTTTCCCGTAGAGTCTGTGAAATATTGTCTTGAGGCCGCAGGCTGCTCTATTGAAGATGTAGAGCAGATTGGAATCTCGCGCGACCCGTCGGCGCACCTTCACAAAAAGATTCTTTACACGGCCACACGCGCCGCAAGAAGTCTTGGCGATTTCGATAGAGGCAAGAATCAGAAAGGCGAAAAAAACGGCTCAAGCATTTTTCGTCAGGTTGCGGATCGTCTTGCCAACGCCGCGCGTGTCAGAGATTTGAAGGACGATCTGGCTAAAGCTCTCGGGGTTCCAAAGAGCCGGTTGCGAGCCGCGTTTCATAACGTAGAACATCACCGCGCGCACCTTGCCAGCTCGTTCTTCGTCTCTCCATTCGAGCGCGCGGCGCTGCTTTCGATTGACGGGTTCGGCGATTTTATCTCAACCATGTGGGCCGTAGGCGAGGGAAATTCCATAGAGGTGCTGGGTCAGGTCGAGTACCCGCACTCTTCCGGTATCCTCTACACGGCGACAACTCAATTCATAGGTTTCCCGCACTACGGCGATGAAGGTAAAGTGATGGGGCTTGCGCCCTATGGCGAGCCGCGATTCATAGAAGATTTTCGGGACATCATCAGAACGGAAGAGGGCGGGCGCTTCCGCCTTAATCTTGATTACTTCCGCCATCACGCCGAGGGCGTAGAGATGAGTTGGGATGAAGGCTCGCCCGTCATAGGCAGAATTTACTCGGACGAGTTTGCGAAGAGATTCGGGCCTGCCCGCGCTTCCGATTCACCTCTGACGGATAGGGAACGCGACATCGCCGCCAGCCTGCAACTGCGTCTGGAAGAGATTGGCTTTCATGTTCTTAATCATCTGCATGAGCAGACTGGTCTGACCGATCTGGGATTGTCGGGCGGCGTGGCCTACAACTCCGTGATGAACGGAAAAATTCTTCTTAACACTCCGTTTCGCCGCCTCTTCATTCAGCCTGCTGCCGGTGATAGCGGCACTGCGCTCGGCGTCTGCTATCAAATCTACAATGAAATTCTGGAAAACCCCCGCGCTGAAATCATGGAAGGCGCATACACAGGCCCGGAGTTCGGCAACGAAGAGATTCGCCGAGAGCTTGAGCGAGCCGGGTTAAAGTACGAGAGCTATTCGGATCGCGAGGTGACAAGGCGTGCGGCTCAAGACATAGCCGATGGCGCTGTGATGGGATGGTTTCAGGGGCGTATGGAGTTTGGGCCTCGCGCTCTTGGAAATCGCTCGATAGTCGTTGACCCGCGCCGCCCGGACATGAAAGACATCCTGAACGAGCGTATAAAGAAGCGAGAGCCTTTCCGTCCGTTCGCGCCCTCTATATTGGAAGAGCGCGTAGGAGACTACTTCGAGCAAACTCATCCAGCGCCGACAATGCTGATGGTCTATCAGATAAGGCCGGAAAGACGCACGGAGATTCCCGCAGTCACGCACGTTGACGGCTCAGGGCGTTTGCAAACAGTTTCCGAAAAGG